>JACCSF010000073.1 GCA_013813135.1 Thermoleophilaceae bacterium
CACTGCAGACCAGAGCCTTCGAGCTGCTCGACGTCAAGCCGTAGCCAAAGCCCCACCAGCCGATCCGACAGCAAACCCAGACCCGGTGCGGGCTTCGGGCGCCCCAGCGGCGAAAACTTCCGTCTAGCCGGCGGTCAGGGAGTCGAGCAGCGCGCGCCAGTCGCGCTCCACTCCAACGAGCCGGCGGCCGAACGCGTCCACGAGCACGGAGCGCGGCCCGCGCTCGAGGTCGCTCGTGGCGAGCGCCGCGGCGGTGCGGGAGCCGTGCTCTTGCTCGAGCAGCGTGAAGACGGTGCCGCCGAGCAGCATCGCGTCGCGCTTGTCGGGCGGGAACTCGGGCCGGCCGCCCTCGCGCAGGCGCCGCACGATCGCCGGGCGCAGCAGCGGCGCCTGCCCGGAGAGCCAGGTCGCCGCGCCCTCGCACAGCCACGCCCAGCGCACGTAGCGGCGGAAGGTCGACACGGAGAAGGGCGGCGGCAGGTAGGGGTTGTTGGCGCCGACCACGAGGTGGGCGTACTCGTGCTGGGGACTGAGCAGCAGCGCCTCGCGCGAGGCGGGCACGCCCGAGGCGCGCTTCTCGAGGGCGGGGGGCGCGAGCACGTGAATCGTGTGCTCGCCGAACCAGCCCGCGTAGTAGCGCCGGCTGGCCGGGGACGCCACGCGCCGGGCGAGCGGCAGCCACGGATGGGCGACCGCCAGCGCGGCGGGGCGGGGGTGGAGCACCACGGCCACGTCGGTGGGCACGTGCTCGTAGAGGCCGCTCAGCTCGTCCCGCAGGACCTCCAGGCCGGCCAGCACGGCAGCGGCCTCCTCGGTCTGGTCGGATTCGTGGCGGGCGGAGAAGGACAGCGAGTGAGACTCGACCCAGGCCACGGGCGAACTCTCGCACGGGCCGGGTTTGGCAGCTTTTCGGTGTCTATATAGACACTCAAATCCAGCAAACTCAGGGAGCGGTGGCGATCGAAATGACGGTGCCGCCGGGGCGGATCGGGACGGCGACCGTGGATGGCGCGCCGAGCCGCCAGGCGCGCACCCTCTCGTCGCTGTCGGTGAAATACAGCCAATTCCCCGACGGCGACCATGCGATCGCGTTGTAGCCGCCCAGCCTGCCGCCCGGCACCAGGGTCCAGACGCCGCTGCGCAGGTCCACCACGGCCATCCGCGTGCGACCGCGCACTGTCGCGCCGGTCGCGAGCTGCCGCCCGTCGGGCGAGAAGGTGCCGACCGACCCGAGCGGGCGCACCCCGGTGGGCGGGGAGAGCGTGCGCTCTCCTTGCCGGCTCCACACTCGGAAGCGTCGGCAATTCTCGCCACACCACGCGACGCGCGTCTCGCTGGCCGCCACGAACCAGCCGCCGCGGACTGTCAGCGACGGGGCGTCGAGGAAGTTGTCCCAGACCACGAGGGACCCGCGGATCGTGAGTACGAACCCGCGCCGGAGCGCGGCGTGAAGCGAGCCCCAGCGCGCGCCCAGAATCCGCGCGCTTACGCTGACGCGCCCCTCGAGGTCGACCTGGTGCAGGCCAAGGCGCGCGCCCTGGCGCCGGCCGCGCCAGCGGCCGAGCCAGAGGTGGTCGGCGGCGGGGGAGGGGGCGAAGGTGTCCGCCTCGCCGAGCGAACGGGCCGGCCCGCGCAGCGTCAACGGCAGTACCCGCGCCACCCCCAGCCGTCCCCGGTATCCGCTGAAGACCACCTGGCCGCCGACGGCGAGCAACGGGCCGTGACAGAGGGTTCCCCCTGGAAGCCGTCGTTTGCGCGTTACGCCGCTATGCGGATCGGCGACCGCCGCCCACTCGCGTGAGTGGCCCGCCACTGCGAGCACGAGCATCCCGTCCCGCTCACCCACGTCAACTCCGCCCGAGCCGGCCGGCGCGGCAGGCAGGCCGGACAGCAAAAGCGCAACGAAAAGGGACCTCCCCATCGACCCTCATAGGTCGAGAGCCGGCGGGGAGGTCCCGAATCGAGCCGCGCGCTAGAGCGAGCGCTGGTACGCGCGGAAGGCTCGCGTCGCGAAGCCGATGCAGACGAGCGCGAGCAGCAGCAGCGCGCCGGTGTAGACGGCGAGCTGGTCCCAGTCGTCGCCCGAGACCGAGATGCGGGCCGCCTCGACCGCCCAGTTGACCGGGTTGAAGTCGGCCGCGGTCTGCATCCAGCCGGGGATCAGCTCACGCGGCATGAACGCGGTCGAGATGAACGTGAGCGGGAAGAGCAGCACGTTGATCGCCCCGATCAGCGTCTCCTCCTTGCGCACGACCAGCGCGAGCCCGTTGGACAGCGCGCCCACGGTCACACCGAGCAGCATCCCGATCGCGATCATCCCGATCACGCCGAGCGCGCCGTTGGCGAAGCCGGCGCCGACGATCAGCGCGAGCCCAACGATGATCAGCGACTGGACCGCGATCGTGAGCGCCGCCTGCCCGACGGAGCCGACGATCAGCGCGGACCGCTTCACGGGCGTCGCGAGGAAGCGGTCGACCACGCCGCGGTCGATGTCCTGGATCATCGACATTCCGCCCCAGCCCGCCGAGAAGAAGGCGGTCATCACGACCACCCCCGGGGTGAAGAAGTCGGTGTAGTCACTGCTTCCGAACCCGGGGATGTCGACCGCCCGCTCGAACAGCGAGCCGAACAGCAGCAGCCAGATGACCGGGGTGGTCAGTGTGATCCCGATCCAGGCCGGCTCGCGCAGAAGGGCGCGCACGCGGCGCGCGGTCATTGGGATTGCGTGTGTCATCGGGCTGCCTCCTCGAACGTCCGCCCTGCGTGGCGGAGGTAGACGTCTTCCAGCGATGGGCGCGCGACCGTGACCGAAGCCACGACCACGCCGTGCGAGTCGAGCGCTGCAAGGACGGCCGGCACCGCGCGGGCGCCGTCCTCGGCGCGGGCGTGGAGCGACCGGCCCTCGAGCACGACCTCGCCCACACCCTCGACCCGGTCGAGCGCGATACGTGCGTCGCCGTTGGCGGATGCCGCGAGCTCGACGTGGACCGCGTCGCCGCGCAGCTCACGCTTCAGCTCGTCGGGGCTGCCCTCGGTCACGATCCGGCCCTGGTCCACGATCGCGAGGCGGGCCGCCAGCCGGTCGGCCTCCTCCATGTAGTGGGTGGTGAGCAGCACGGTCACCCCGTGCTCGCCCGCAAGCGACTCGATCTCCTGCCACATCTCGGCACGCACCTCGGGGTCGAGCCCGGTGGTGGGCTCGTCGAGGAACAGCACGTTGGGACGGGAGACCAGCCCCATCGCCACGTCCAGCCGGCGCTGCATGCCACCCGAGTAGCCGCGCACCAGCCGGTCGGCGGCGTCGGCGAGCCGGAATCGCTCGAGCAGCTCGTCGATGCGCCGCTCGAGCTCCTCGCCGCGCAGGTCGTAGACCTGGCCTTGCAGTCCCAGGTTCTCGCGGCCGGTCGCCTCCGGGTCGGCCCCCGAGCGCTGCGCGACCACTCCGATGGAGCGCCGCACGGCCTCGGGATCGCCGAGCACGTCGATGCCTGCGACGTTCGCGGAGCCCTCGTCTGGACGCGTCAGCGTCGTGAGGATGCGCACCGTCGTCGACTTGCCGGCGCCGTTGGGGCCAAGCAGCCCGAACACGGAGCCCTCCGGCACGGAGAAGGACACTCCGTCGAGAGCGCGCACTTCTCCGTATGTCTTGACGAGACCTGTGGCCTCGATTGCATTGGTCATATCAATTTCCCTCCAGTACAGTCTTTCGAGACAGAAACTATTCTAACGTCGAAAGATTCGGAATGTCAAAAGACAAGCGAGAAGAGCTTGTGGCGGCGCTGATAGCGGCCAACCGGCGCTACCAGCAGGGCACGGACGCGCTCGACCAGGCTGCGAGCGAGCTGTTCGGCGTCAACCGGACCGACGCCCGCTGCATGGACATCGTGCTGCAGCGCAACGGGCTCAGCGCGGGGGAGCTGGCCCGCGCCGCCGGCCTCAGCCCCGGCGCCGTGACCGCCGCCCTCGATCGCCTCGAGCGGGCCGGCTATGCTCGCCGCGTCCGCGACCCCGGCGATCGCCGGCGCGTACTCGTGGAGCCCACCGAGGCCACGGCCACGTTGGCAGCCCACGTGTACGGTCCGCTGGTCGAGCTGGGCTCCACCCTGATGGAGCAGTTCTCAGACCGCGAGCTTGCCGTGGTCACGCGCTTCCTCGAGGGCGGCGCCGACATCCAGCTCGAGCGGGCTCTCCAGGTGCGCGAAGAGCTCGAAAGTCGAGCTACGGCCTAAGCCAACACGGGCAGCGCCGCGCCGGAGGCGATCGACTCGATCTCCTCTGAGGCGCGCTCGAACTCCTCGTCCGACAGCACCGGAGTGCCCTCGAACGGTAGGTCGCGGTACAGCTCGATCCACGAGCGGCAGCCGTGGTACTCGGGCCGCACCTTGACGGTCACGGGCCGCGGGATGCGATAGGTGCGCAGGACGATCACGTGCAGCGGGTGGCGCCGCTTCCAGGCGAGCCGCTTCTCGGCGTAGTCGGTCGTCCAGATGTAGTACGGCGACAGCGCGTCGATCGCACGCGGGTCGGTGATCAGGTAGCTGGCGGCCACCTCGGCCCAGGAGCGGATACGCACCCGGTCCGGCTGCGGGATGCCGCCATCCTGAACGAGCGCCTTGGCCGGCGGCTCGTTGTCCGGCCAGACACCCTCCTCGAGCGCGCGGCCCAGCTCCGGCACATGGGCGTCGCGGACGCAGTCGTTGCGCTGGTGATCGAAGGTCGGGTAGAGGAAGAAGCGGTCGTGCTCGATCTCGAAGTGCTTGTTCTCTTCGCGAATCCCGCCCTTGCGCAGGGTCAGAAGCTGCTCGCCCTCGGCGAGCGCGCGCACGGTGATGGCCCATTCCTTGAATGCAACTGGCATAGAGAGGAAAACCTCGAAGATTCGTCGTCGCGCCCGGCTTCGATTGCCTTACGGCGGCGAAGGGCGCGGCGGCTCATTGTTGCGAAAGCTGCATCCGGTTTCAAGGGAAATTTCGCGCACAGTGCAACGATTTCCCAGCGGTCTCAGGCGCCGTGCGGGAGTGCGAAGGCCGCCACAGCCGCGAAATGAGCGGCCGCGGCGACCACCACCAGCACGTGGAAGATCTCGTGGTAGCCGAACGTCGCGGGCCGTGGATCGGGCCGCCGGCGTGCGTAGACGACGGCCCCGGCGGTGTAGGCCACGCCGCCCGCCGCGAGCAATGCAAGGGCTCCGGCGCCCGCACGCTCGGCGATCTCGGGTACGGCGATGATCGAGAACCAGCCGAGCGCGACGTAGGCGCCGGCCGTCAGCCACTTCGGCGCGTCGGCCCAGAGCAGCGTGAAGACGATGCCCGCCGCGGCCCCGCTCCAGACGCCCACAAGCACGACCTCGCCGAGCGTGCCGTCGAGCACCAGGAGCGCGAACGGCGTGTAGGTGCCGGCGATCAGCACGAAGATCATCGCGTGGTCGAGGCGGCGCAGCCAGGCGCGGGCACGGGGCGGCCAGGTGATGCGGTGGTAGAGCGCGCTGGTGCCGAGCAGCCCTGCCAGCGCCACCGCGTAGATCGCGGCAGCGGCCGTTGCGCGCCCCGCCGGCGCCAGGGCCACAAGGATCGCGCCGGCCACCACCGCGACGAAGAACGACCACTGGTGCACTACGCCGCGAAAGCGCGGGCGGGCGGGAAGGGAGGGGGTGGCCTCCATCGATGTCACTGTAGTTCGCCGCCTCAGTCGAGCGCGCGGTAGACCGCCGCGAAGTCCTCTTCGGCGTGCCCGCTCTCGGCGGCGCGGGCGTAGAGGCTCTCGGCCAGGGACGGAAGGCGCAGCTCGATGCCGAGGGCGCGCGCCTCGTCCAGCGTGTGGCGGATGTCCTTGAGCATGTGCTCGAGCTTGAAGAGCGCGGGCTCGAAGCGCTCTTCGAACATCGGCCGGCCCTTGAGGTTGAGCATCCCGCTGGCGCCCGCGCTGCCGGCGGCGACCTCGAGGAAGGCGTCCTCGTCCAGGCCGGTCGCTTTCGCCGTGCGCACCGCTTCGGCGAGCACGGCGGCGTTGACCGCGCCCATCGTGTTGGTCAGCAGCTTGGCCATCTGCCCGTGGCCGAGCGGTCCCACGTGCACGATTCGCTCTCCCACCACCTCGAAGAGCGGCAGTGCGCGCTCGAAGGCCGCCCGCTCGCCCGCGCCGAAGATCGTCAGCGTGCCGTCCTCGGCCTTGGGCTTGGAGCCCGACACGGGCGCCTCTACGAAGTCGCCCGGGGCGAGGCGCTCGCCGATCGCGCGAGACGAGGTGGGGGAGATCGTCGACATGTCGACGACGAGCGCGCCCTCCGGCAGCGCCGCCGCGGCGCCGGCGTCGCCGAACAGCACCTCCTCGACCTGCGGGGCGTCCGGCACCATGGTGATGAAGGCGTCGGCGCCCTGCGCGGCCTCCGCGGGTGTGGCGGCGGCGCGCGCGCCGTGCTCGGCGGCGAAGCGCTCGGCCTTCTCGCGAGTCCGCGTGTAGACCGACAGTTCGAGGCCCGCCTCGCGCAGGTTCCGGGCCATGGGGCCGCCCATGATGCCCAGGCCCACAAAGCCGATCCGATGCACTCGGCGCGCACTCGGCCGAGCCGACTGCGTGCCGCTAGGGGTTTCCATGTCCGCCACCTCCGGGGGTCTCGATTCGCAGCCGGTCGCCGGCGTGCAGTGTGCCCGAAGCCTTCGCGGGCAGCTCCTCGCCGTTGACGAGATTCCTACCCCGGGCGCCCGGCTCGCCACCGTCCGCCCCGGGCGGGGCGTGCCGGCGACGCTCCGTGATCAGTGAGTAGCGCATCTCGGCGAGCGCCTCGAGCTCGCGCACCACGCCGTCGCCGCCGCGCCGGCGCCCGGCGCCGCCCGAGCCGCGCCGCAGCGCGTACTCCACCGCCCGCAGCGGGAACTCCAGCTCCAGCGCCTCGACCGGCGTGTTGAGCGTGTTCGACATCGCCACGTGCACGGCGCTCGGCCCGTCGGCGTCGGGGCAGGCGCCCTGACCGCCGCCAAGCGTCTCGTAGTAGGTGAAGTCGTCGTTGCCGAGCGTGAGGTTGTTCATCGTGCCCTGCCCGAGCGCGTGGCCGAAGGCGGCCAGCACCAGATCCGCTACCCGCGACGAGGTCTCGACATTGCCCGCCGCCACGGCCGCCGGCGCCCGCGCGTTGAGCAGGCTGCCCTCGGCGGCGATGGCCGTGAGCGGGCGATACGCGCCCTCGCAGGGCGGCACGTCTGGGTCGGTGAGAACCCGCAGGGCGAAGTAGCAGGCCGACAGCGTCACAGCCAGCGGGCAGTTGAGATTGCCTTCGTGCTGACCTGCCGAGCCCGAGAAGTCGAGCACAAGCTCGTCCCCGTCCACGCGCGCCTCGAGCTGGAGCTGCAGGTCTCCGTCGGCGGCTTCGAGCACGTCGCTCGCGGCGCGGACGCCGTCTGGCAGCTCCGCGATGCGTGCGCGCGTGCGACGCTCGGCGTAGTCGAGCGTCTCCTCCAGCCCGGCGCGGAAGCTGTCGAGGCCGAAGCGCTCGATCAGCGCCTCCACGCGCTCGGCGCCGGCCCGCCCGGCCGCCAGCTGGGCGCGCAGGTCGGCCTCGCGCTGGCGCGGGTTGCGCATCCGCGCGGCGAGCTCGCGCAGGGTGTCCCCGTCGAGCCTCGTGGGCGGGATCACCACGCCCTCGTCCGCGAGCGAGCGCGAGTCGGCGGGCATGCTGCCGGGCTCGGCGGCGCCGACGTCGGCGTGGTGGGCGCGGCTGGCCGCGAAGCCGACGAGCTCGCGGGACGATGATCCGCGCGCGCCCGGCCGAGCCGGGTGCTTGCGGCTGTGGAAGAGCGGCTCGATCACGGTGATGTCCGGCAGGTGAGTGCCGCCCCGGTAGGGGTCGTTGAGGATCCAGGCGGCGCCGGGCTCGTGGCTTTCGTCGAGGATCGCGGCCACGGCCGACGGCATGGCTCCGAGGTGCACGGGGATGTGCTCGGCCTGCATCACCATGCGGCCGCCCTCGTCGAAGAGGGCGGTGGAGGCGTCGCGGCGCTCCTTGATATTGGCGGAGTGAGCCGAGCGCACGAGCACGGCGCCCATCTCGTCGCAGGCGGCCCGCAGCGCACCCAGCATCACCTGGAGGGTGATCGGGTCGAGGCCGCTCATCGCTCCATCACCACGCCGTCGGCGTCCGAGCGCGCGCGCCAGCCGGGCGGCACGACCAGCGTGGAGCCGGGCAGCTCGAAGATGGCCGGGCCGTCGACCTCGGCCTGGCCCGGGCCGAGCACGGCCGTGTCGAGCCAGTCGCCGTCGAAGCGCGCCCGCCGCGTGTCGCGCCGCTCGGC
>JACCSF010000091.1 GCA_013813135.1 Thermoleophilaceae bacterium
CCGGCCGCCCGGAAGAAGGCCGCACGCCATCAGAGGTGAGCGCCTGAGACCGTGCTCAAGCGAGAGCACTCTCGCCCAGGCTGCAGCCATATCGCTCGAGCCAACGCTGCGGGGTCTCAGAGCAAATTGGACTTCCCCCGCTTCGGTGGACACGGTTGATTAGGTCTGCTGGTTGTTGTGCTTGATCTTGTCCAAGTGGATCTGCTCATGCTCAGCCGGGGAGCGCATGCCGAGCGTGGAATGGCGGCGGGTCGAGTTGTAGAAGAGCTCGAGGTACTCGAAGACGGCCTGGCGCAGCTCGGCGCGCGTTGGCCACGACTGTCGGCGGATCAGCTCCTTCTTGAGCGTCGCGAAGAACGACTCGGCGACGGCGTTGTCGAAGCAGTCGCCGCGCGATCCCATCGAGCGGGCGATGCCGGCCTTGCCGCACGCCTGACCGAACGCCAACGAGACGAACTGGCTGCCCTGATCGGAGTGGTGGATCAGCCCGGCCTCGGGCCGGCGGCGCGCGATCGCCATGTTCAGCGCGTCGACGACGAGGTCTGAGCGCATGTGATCGGCCATCGACCAGCCGACGATCCGACGCGAGAACGCGTCCTGCACCGCCACGAGGTAAAGCCAGCCCTCCCACGAGCGCAGGTAGGTGATGTCGGCGACCCACAGCACGTTGGGTGCCATCGGGCGGAAGTCGCGCTGCACGAGGTCATCAGCGACTCGGACGCCCGGGACGCTGATCGTCGTGCGGCCGCGCTTCTTGGGCACCAGGCCCGAGATCCCGGCCGCTCGCATGAGCCGTTCGACGCGCTTGCGCCCAACACAGATGCCGCGCGCCATCCGCAGCTCGGCCTGGACGCGCGGAGCGCCGTAGACGCCGCGGTTGTCGGCGTGGATCTCGCGGATCTGCTCGGTCAGCCACGCGTCGGCGAGCGCCCGGTCGCTGGGCGCCCGGCTCGACCACGCGTAGAACCCGCTCCTCGAGACGCCCAAGACGCGACACATGAGATCGACGGGGTAGTTGGCCTTCTCCGCGGCGATGAGCTTGAAGGCGCTCACCGGATCTCCTCCCGGGCGAAGAAGGCCGCGGCTTTTCTCAGGATCTCCTTCTCCTGTTTGAGCCGGGCGTTCTCACTCCTGAGCCTTCGCAGCTCTTCTCGCTCGGCGCTGGTCAGCCCGCCGTCACGCTCGCGGCGATCGAACTGGTCCTGCTTCATCCATCGCCGCAGACACGACTCGGCAATCCCGAGCTCGTGCGCGACCTCCCGGATCGGGCGATCGCCCTGGCGGACAAGCGCAAGCGCACCCTCCCGGAACTCCTTCGGATACGGCCTCGGCATTCGCGACACCATCCTTCCAACGACGTCAATCGACGCCTCACATCAGGTGTCCACGAAACCGCGGGAACTCCACAAGACGGTGTGGGACCGCTCGACCATCTGGGCGATGTTGCGCAACCCCGCCTACCGCGGGCAGGCAGCGTTCGGCAAGACCATGACCGACGAGCGGCACGGCGCGCCCACACGCACCACCCGCGCGCGCGGTGAGCGCCAGGGCCGCCGGCTCACACGCCACGACCAGCCGGCCGAGCACTGGACGCTGATCGCCGTTCCGGCGCTGATCAGCGAGGAGACCTTCGAGCTCGCGCAGGCCCGCCTGGTCGAGAACGCGCGTTTCTCGCGGCGCAACACCAAGCAGCTCACGCTGCTGCAAGGCGTGCTTGTCTGCCGCGAGTGCGGCTACTCCTGCTACCGCACCAGCACGCGCACCACCAACAAGCGGATCTCCTACTACCGCTGCATCGGCCAGGACGGCTGGCGGCACGTCGGCGGGCGCGTCTGCCAGAGCCGCCCGGTCCGCGCCGACGAGCTCGACACGCTCGTCTGGGGCGAGGTCCGCCAGCTGCTCGAGGATCCGGCGCTCGTCCGCGTCGAGATCGACCGTCGGCTCGCCGCGCTGCGCACCGAGCACCCCGCCGCCCGACGCCGCGAGACGCTCGAGCGTGACCTCACGCGCGCCGACGCAGCGATCGCGCGCCTGATCGAGGCCTACCAAGAACAGCTCATCTCGCTCGAGGAGCTGCGCGCCCGCACCCCGACATTGCGCAAGCGTCAGACCACCCTGCGCGCCCAGCTCGACACGCTCGACGCGGAGCTGCACGACGCCGAGACCTACCTCCAGCTCGCCGACACGCTCGAAGGTTTCCTCGGCCGCCTCACCGACGGCCTGGACCAGCTCGACATCGCCGAACAACAGCGCACCTTGCGGCTTGTCGTCCGCGAAGTACTCATCGGAGGCGACGACGACAAGATCACGATCCGCCACTCGATCCCCGCACCCACAGGCCCCGACGACCCGAATTACCTTTTGCGTGGGAGCAGTCATGGCAGCGCCTCGAGGTGCCCTACGAGGCGGCCCGGGTCCGCGAGCTGGTCGGTCTCGCTTGCCGCGCCCTGGGCGACGAGGACACCGCCGCCCTCGAGCTGGAAGCCGCGCACGCGGCCTACGTG
>JACCSF010000115.1 GCA_013813135.1 Thermoleophilaceae bacterium
CGGCAACGACATCTACGACCTGGCCGGGCAGCTCTGGTTAACCGGCCAAAAGTCAAGCGAGCGGGGCCGTCAGGGGTTGCGAGGCCGTGAGTTCGTGGAGGTGCGCGAGCGGCTGCTTGCGATGTTCTTCGGCGGCGGCGCCGACATCTCCCGTGATCCGGCGTAGGCTGCAGGGGTCGACCGAAAGGAGGTGTCGATGTCGAGTCAAGGCGCTGAGCCAGCTACGAACGAGCGGATTGTCCGCCTGCTCGAAGAGGTCAAGGCTCAGCTTGCTGAGATCGCGCGGCAGCTTTCCAAGTAGACACGCGCGGCAGCTCTTTGGTGGAGGTGGGTGAGCTGACCTTCGCGCTGGTTGGGCGCGCGGGCTTTGACGGCTCATGCGGCGTTGGTCGTGGCGATCAGGGCGTCGAGGCGCTCGGCGAGGGCGGTGTGCCGGGTGGCTTCGTCGTCCCAGCCGCGCTTGCGGGCGTCTTCGGCGAGCGCTTGAGCGTCGACGCGCTGGGCGGAGAGGACGGCGAGCATGGCGGGCTCTGAGCGGTAGTTGGGGCAGTGCTCGCAAATGTTGGTGTAGGCGCAGACGCCTTGGGCGGCGGTGCGTAGGCAGTAGCCGCCGGCCATGCGGGACTTGATGAGCGGCAGCTCGCGCCAGTCGCCGTCGGGTGCCTTGGTGGGCGTGTCGGGCAGGACGGGGCCGAGGCGTTCCTTGGCGAGCGTGAGCGCGCGTTCGTAGTCGGCGCGGACGGTTGCGTCGAAGAGGCGGCCGTAGCGCAGGCTCATGGCCGCGCTGCTGTGACCGAGGAGTGCCATCAGGGCTTGCAGGCTGACGCCGGCGTTGATGAGCGCGGTCGCGTAGGTGTGGCGCAGCTGGTGTGGCGTGACCGGCGCGAGCCCAGCGGCCTCAGCGGCACGCTGCAGTGTCCCGCGCAGCGCATAGTCAGTCATGCGCCGCCCGTGGTGGGTGAGCAGAAAGTCGACGAGCCGGCCGTCGCGAGGGTGCGGCAGAGGGCGGCCGGGCGAGCGGGCGGCAACGATGCGATCGACGATCGCCAGGGCCTGGTCGTCGAGTGGGACCATGCGTTCGGTGGCCAGCTTGCCGAGCGGCACTTTCAGCCAGGCGCCCTGTCCGGGCACTTCGTGCACGCAGTCGAGTTCGAGGTCGACGAGCTCGCCGATCCGCAGGCCGGTCGCGCGGCAGAGCAGCAGCGCGTTGGCCGCCAGGGTCTCGTGGGAGCTCGAGAGCGCGTCGCTGAGGCGGCGGTCGGCGTCGGCGGGCAGGTAGCGCGGCAGCGGCTGCGGCCGCCGCGGCGTATCGCGCGGGAAGATCAGGCGTCGATCCGGGGCTTGTTTCCATCCCCATTGGCCGATGTCGTTGAGAAAGCAATGGACGGCGATGATTCGGCCGCGGCGCTCCTCGATGCTGATCGGCGCGCCGTCGACCTGGCGGGTGGCGTTCGCGGTCGCGGTCAGATAGGTCTCGATGTGGCGCTGGCGATCGAGGTCGGCGACACTGGGCAGGCCGGGGTCGACCTCGGCGAGGTGGCGGCCGAAGTGCGCCAGCTGGGTCGCGCGGCCGGACACCGTCGAATCCGCGTGCGTCGCGTGGAGTCGCTCGAGGTAGGCGACGAACGTCGCACGCAGCTGGTCGCTGACGCCCCAGCCCGCGAGGCGCTGCTCATAGCTTTGTGCCGGGGTCCGTGCGCGGTGCGTCGGCGGCCGGACGAGGATACCCAGGTGGTAGAGCACCGAACGGGTGGAGAACAGTGCGCGGCCGTAGTGGCCCGTGCCGCGGCCCGTCCGTGCCTGGCGCTCGCGCAGCGCCGCATCGAACGCGGCGATGTCGTCGTCGGTCAGGTCAGCCAGCCCGCGCCCGGTCTGTATCAGCAGCCGCGCGGCGACCAATCCGGCGGCGCCTTTGGACACCTGCGAGGTGAAGCCCAACTCGCGTGACGCGACGCGGAACTGCTCAAGGTCGCCCTGGAGTGGGCTCGCCGGAAGCTCGCGCCACAGCGCCAGCAGCGTGATGTCGAGCAGGTAGTCATAGCCGGGCCGCAGATGCCGGTGCAACATCAGGAACATCACCAGCGTCCGCGTGCGCGGGTTGGTCGCCCGTCGCTGCTCCAGGGGCTCGGCCGCCCACGCCATCGGGTCCGGCCAACGGGCGAAGAAGCGCTCGGCCGCGCGCTCGTAGCGCGTGTCGCTCTTGCGCCCCGTCCTCGCCAGGTAGACGAGGTAGGCGTCGATCAGCGCGCGCGGCGCCGGCGCCCGCGGCGGGTCACTGCTGGCGAGCGCGAGCGGCATCGTAGGACGCCCGCACATGCGCGGGCGCGAGGTGGACGTAGGCCATCGCCGAGTCGACGTGGTCGTGACCCATCAGCGCCTGCAGCACCGCCAGGTCGACGCCCGCCTCGGCCAGCGCGGTCCCGAAGCTGTGCCGCAGCGCGTGCGGGTTGCCGGCCGGCACCCCGGCTCGAGCGCGGTGATAGCGAAACACCGTCCGCAGCCCCGCGGACGTGAGCGGCTCGCCGCGCGTCGGGCCCTTCGCGACCAAAAACAGCCGGCGGCTGTGGCTCTCGGGCCGCTCGCTGAGCAGGTAGCTCTGGACCAGGCCGGCGACCTCGCGATCGACGGGAACTCGGCGTTCCTTCTCGCCTTTGCCCAGCACCCGCACCCAGCCCAGCGCGATGTCGACATCGTCGACGGCGAGCGCGAGGGCCTCGGCGCTGCGCAGGCCGGAGAACAACATCAGCCCGGCGATCGCACGATCGCGGGCGCTGCGAAAGCTGCCGAGCAGCTCGGCGATCTCGCGGCGGTCAAGGCCCCGCGGCAAGCGCCGCGGCTCACGCAGCCGCAGTTCCGAACGCGGCGCCGGGGTCGCCAGATGTCCCAGCAGACCGGCGCGTTGGCCGCGCGCCGTCCGGCCCGCTTCTCGACCGCGCGGGATCGGACTCCTGATTGCCGGGTCACGCATCCCGCGAAACGCGAACACGCCAGACAGCGCCGCCAGCCGCCGGTTCACCGTCCGCGGCGCGTAGCCGACGTTGCGGCCATCGCGGATCGAGAACACGTTCCCGCCATGCTGATGCGCCAGCACCTGCGACCGGCACGCCGCCAGGTACCGCAGCAGCGCGTCGGTGTCGACCGCCTCCATGCTCAGCTGCTCGGCGACCATCCAGCGCCCGAAGTGCAGCAAGTCATAAGCGTAGGCCCGCACCGTCTGCGGCGAGTAGTTGCGATCGGCGAGATACGACAAGAAATCGTTGACCAGCTCAAGACCATCGAAGCCGTCCCCGACCAACACCCAGCTTCCCCGCTCGCGCTCCGCGCGCAGCTGTCCATCCGGAGCCGACATCGCCACAGAAGTAACGCACCGACCGGACACCACCCCCTCGACCGGAAGCCGCGCGCGCCCGCCGCTTCTCCGCTCGCCCACGGCTCGCTGCGAAGCGACGGACACGGACAGCACCACACCAACAAACAACCCGGCCAAGCCACCGCCGTGACGACTCATTAGCCGGATAAAAGGGGGGCCTCTCCACGCGCGGCCGCGACTTCCCCGAGCTGCGCCGCCGCCTCTACGCACTCTTCCTC
>JACCSF010000123.1 GCA_013813135.1 Thermoleophilaceae bacterium
GGTCAGGGCCGCCGTCCGTCGCGCCCTGCGCCGGTCGCTTGGAGGGCGAGGCATCGTGGCTCTCGACGACAAGACCGGCCGGCCGCGCGTGCTGGCGCGACGTGACGGCTTCCTCACGCGACCGAGCGGCCGCCGCCCGGTCGCGGTTGCGCTTTCCTTCCTGCGCGCGCGCGCAGGCACCCTGGGCCTGGAAGCGAGCGACCTGGCGAGCCTGGAGCTCGTCAGGGCCTACCGCTCGAGCAGCGGCGCTGTGCACCTCCAATGGGAGCAGTCGTATCTGGGCATCCCGCTGTTTGGACCCGGCTTCAGCGCGAACGTCGACGCAGACGGACGCCTGATCAACACCGGCGGGGGCCCTCGACCGGACCTGGCGGTCGCGTCGGTGCAGCCGAGCCTCTCGGCGTTGGATGCGCTGCTGTCGGCCGGCCGCGACGCCGGCGTGACGGTCGTACCGGGGCGCCCGGGCCACACGGCCGGTCCCGAGCGCCTCACGACCTTCTCCCGCGGCCATCGGGCAAGCCTCACTCTCTTCGAGGGAGAGCGAGTGAAGCTCGCGTGGCGTGTGTTGCTGCGAGGCGACTCCGACGAGGTCTACGACGTCGTCGTGGACGCCCAGACCGGCGAGACGCTCTACCGCGCGAGCCTGGTGCGCCACGCCACAGCACGCGTCTTCGACAACTACCCCGGCGCCCCGGTGGGCGGACTGCAGGTGGACCGTGCGCTGCCCGGCTCGTGGCTGAGCTCCACGACCAGCCTGCTCGGAAGCAACGCGCACGTCTACTCCGACCCCGACGACGACATCGACGGCTTCCCGCCCGACCCGAGCCCCGTGGCGGCCGACGAGATCGCGCCCTCGGCGGGTAACTGGAACTACACGCACGTCGCACGCCCGGCCGGCCCGGGGCAGACGTGCCCGGCGAACCCGGGGTGCTCGTGGAGCAACTTCGACGGGACGTTCAGCTGGACCGTCAACCGGTCTCAGGCCGCGACACAGCTCTTCTACTTCGTCAACCGCTTCCACGACCACCTGCGCGACGCCGTCGGCATCGGGTTCGGCGACGGCTCGAACAACTTCGAGGGCGCCGACGGCGTCGAGGCGCAGGTCGACGACGGCGCGGGAACCGATGGCCTGCGGGCCAACAACTTCCCCGACTGCGACCACACGAGCAATGCCTTCGTGATCCCCGTTCCCGAGGGCACCTCGCTCGTGATGCAGTTCTACCTGTGGTCGAACCGCTGCTTCTCGGGTCTGGCGCTCAACGACGTCAACCCAGTCGATGACGCGCTGATCGTCTATCACGAGTACACCCACGGCATGACGAACCGCCTGGTCACGGACGCGGCCGGCTTCCCCGGGCTCAACGGGGACCAGGCCGGCGCGATGGACGAGGGCTTCGCCGACTGGTACGCGCTCGACCTGCTCAACGGAGAGGGCTTCGAGCCCGACACTGCGGCGCCGGGCGAGCTGGTGGCCGGGAGATACGAGAACGACCGCCTGCGCACTCAGGCGTTCGACTGCCCGGTCGGCGCACCGGCGAGCGCCTGCCCAGGCTTCGGCTCGGCGGGGTCCGGCGGGTACACGTACGGCGACTTCGGCAAGATCCTCGGCGAGCCCGAGGTGCACGTGGACGGGGAGATCTGGGTGGAGACGCTCTGGGATCTGCGCACCCGGCTGATCGCGGACCACGGAGCAGGGGACGGCACCGCCCGCGCGCGGGCGCTGGTCACCGACGCGCTGCGGCTGGGCCCCGTCAACCCGACCTTCCTCGACCTGCGCAACGCCATCCTGCAGGCGGACCTGACCCGCAGCTTCGGCGACCGCGATCGCATCTGGGCTGTCTTCGCCGCACGCGGGATGGGGTTCAGAGCCTCCACCGCCGGCAGCGCCGACGTCATGCCGGTGGAGGACTTCTCGCTGCCGCCGGCCGCCGAGCAGCCCGAGCAGCCCGCGCCGCCGCCCACGGCCGACACGAGCGCGCCGTCGATCTCGCGCGTGTCCATGACCCGGCGGCGCTTCAAGGTCGGCCGGGCCCGGACGTCGCCCAGCGCGAGCACACCAAGCGGGACGGCCTTCACCTTCCGGCTCTCGGAGCGCGCGACCGTCAGGATCGCGATCGAGCGCGGGAGCGCTGGCCGAGTCGTGCGCGGCCGCTGCCTCCCGGCGAAGCGCTCGCTGCGACGGCGTCCCCGCTGCACTCGCTACGCCAGGGTCGCGACGCTGGTGCGCGCGTACCTGCCTGCAGGGGCCCGGCAGGTGGCCTTCAGCGGCCGGATCGGCCGCCGCGCGCTGCGCCCCGGCGCCTATCGAGCCACGATCTCGGCCACCGACCCGGCGGGCAACCGCTCGCGCGTCGTGCGCCTGACCTTCAGCATCGTCAGGCGCTGAGCGGACGAGCCGCCCTGCGCCCTCGCACGTGGAG
>JACCSF010000129.1 GCA_013813135.1 Thermoleophilaceae bacterium
TCCCGGTCGGCCGCAGCAGACCAGGTACGGCAAGAGTCGCCCCAGGTCGAGGATGGCGAGCACCGTTTGCCCACCGAGCGGATCAGGCTTGCCGACCTCGGCCTCAACGTCGACGCCGGCGCGACGGAACCACAGCTTGAAGATCCGCAGCTCCTGCGGCGAGTGGCCCGTCTCCGCGGCGGCCGCCTGTCGGATCCCGGCGTAGACATCTTCTGCGCTCGCCTCGAGCGGGTCTAGTTCGGGGATGAAGAAGGCGGTCAAGCCCGTCTCCGATCGCGTCGCCGAGCCGGATACCGCGTACGCTCCTCGGCGGTCATCTGCCTGATCACGAGTGACCCGTCGGCGAGCTGACGGCGGATGTCCTCGAGCTTCTGCTGGCGCCGCTCGCGCCGCTGCTGCTGAATGCTCGTCATCGGTTCCGGCGCCCCGCGTCTAGATCCCGCGCCCGCGCACATCGTCGCTCAACGCTCGGGCCATCTGGCTCAGCGCCGGCCTCTTTCGCAGCTCGGCCAGCTCGTCGTCTTGGCCCACGAACCCACGCTGGACGGCGTCCTGAAGGTCCCCCCAGGGCAGCTTTGACCGCCGCGAGCCGCCTCTCCAGGCCTCCGATACGCGCTCTGGAGCCGCCGACATAGGCCGACTGCAACGGCGTGCCCGCTGGATCAGGCCCCGGGCTTCTTGTCGCAGCGGAGCCGCAATCACCAGATCCCCTCCTCAACCTCCTTTCGGGCGACCGACGCGACAGGTACAGGAAACAGACCCGAGGTGCGATCCGGAGCGCGGACGCCGCGCGCGACGCATAACCAGCCCGGGACCCCAGCAAGCCTACTCCTCAGAGACCAGCACGGCGCGGGCTCGCCCGAGCAGTGGACGAGCGTGCCGGTCCCGGCGCTCGTCACCGCCGAGCAGTTCGAGCTCGCCCAGGCGCGTCTTGAAGAGAACAGTTGCTTCGCCACTCGCAACAGCAGAGAACCCGCGCTGCTCAAGGGGCATCCTGGTCTACCGCGACTGCGGCTACGCCTGCTGGCGCAGCTCGGCGCGCACCACCAAGCGTCGCATCTACTACTACCGCTGCATCGCCTCGGACAACTACCGCCACGTCGGCGGGCGCGTCTGCCACAGCCGCCCGATCCGCGGCCGACGAGCTCGACGCGCTCGTGTGGTCTGAGGTTCGCCGCCTGCTCGAGGCCGCGACCCTGATCGGCGCCGAAATCGAACGCCACCCGGGCTCGTCCCGCGCGACTGCTGCCGACAGCGCTCCTCCCTGCTGCTCGCTCGTTGTGGGTCACACGGCGCCGCTCGGGCACCAAAATCGCGTACGCCTGCCCCAACCGCGCGCCGGCCTGTCACCGACGAACTCGACCTCAACGCGCCTTGCCAGCGCCGCGCCGACCCTCGCCTACTCTGCGCTCCACGAGGCCAACGTCCCGCTTTTGTCGGCGGCCCTGAGCTCGTTCAGGCCGCCGAGGGTCTCGCCGTCGACGATGATCTGGGGAAAGCTCGTGCGCCCCGTGACACCGACCAGCTCGGCTTGCAGTTCTGGGTGCTGTGCCAGATTGACCTCTTCGAACGCTACGCCCCGCTTCGAAAGGAGCGACTTCGCGTGGACACAGAAGGTGCAGGAGTCGGCGGAGAAGAGAATGACATGGCCCGGCACGTCGACGAGAATCAGAAAGGCTGGTTCAGTACCCAGGGCGCCCCGGGGTCATGGGCGCGCGTCGGGCATGGGCGGTGTCGATGATCTCGGCGCTCTCGATGCCTTCCAGGTAGACCGAGGTGGTGCCGAGGTTGGCGTGGCCCAGTTGACGTTGGATGACGTTGAGGGGGACGCCTTGGTGGGCCAGCTCGACGGCGCGACGCGCCGGAGCGGGTGCGGCGCAGCTGCGCGGGTGGGGCGGCGCTCGACCACGGTCGTCCGCGCGACGGTCCGTCGTTGTGCAGAACGGCGGACCGACCGGCATCTCCGCACGAGCGCGATCCAGGGCCGCGGGTGCTCGCAGCTCCGGTCGTCGATGCCGACCTCGCGGGGCTTGCCGCGCTTGCCGTGGCGGATCTCGCAATGGCGGCCGATCTCGACGTTCGCCTCGGAGATCGCTCGTTCGGTCTGCACTCCAGGACGGCTGGCGAAAGTCCGCGCTCCGAGGGGAGGCCGCCGATCCCCGGGTGGTAGTGTGCTTTAAGATTGCTCGTTCGTTAGGTCTCACTCTCTCTCTTCCTCTCGCGCGACCCCGATAGAGGGACCAGGAAGGTTTGAGGACCATGACGAGCAACCAGCGACAGCGTGCCGCCCAAGGGGCAGCGCGACGGCGAGGTGGACTGCACCGCGCCGGTGGCGACCGCCGGGTTGGGCAGGCCGTCAAGGCCCGGCACGACTGGGCTAGGCGCGGAGTTGGCCGGGCCTGGTTAAACGGCCACGAGGTCGGCGGTGCAGATCCTCGCTACACGCAGCTCGACGCTGCGCACGATTGAGCGAGCCGCCTACGCCGCGAGCCGAACGGCGACGAGCGGCCGGCCGTGGGCGACCGAAGCGATCGGGCCAGGCGCGTGCCGAACCGGCCGGCGTGGGGGGACGATCCGGCAGCGACCAAGGAGGTGAGCAGCGTGAGCGAAGTCCCCGATACCGCGCCAACATCGTTCGTGATCGTCGAGCTAGCGACGCCGCCGCGCCAGGCGTTTCGCTTCGCGGAGCAGGCGGACGCCCTGCGGCTGGCCGAGCGGCTGCGCCGAGCGGACCCGGACGCCGCCGTCCGGACGCAAACGCCCGAGCAGGCGCGCGCTGTGCTGCTCGACCTGGCGTTCGTCCCCGAGGACGCCATCGGCCCGCTGATCATCATGGCGTCGCGGCATCTCGACCGCGAGACCGTCGAGGGCCACTTCCGAGCGCTGGGCAGCCCATGACGCTGAGAACGGCCACACGCGAACGCCACGGCAGGAGCGCGGTGAGCGGTTGGTTATATCGTCCGTCGCGGTGGCAAGCATGGACCGGCGAGCGAGAGCGCAAGCTGCCGAGACTGAGAGATGACCGTGGCTGAGATCGAGGTGGAGGGCAAGGGTGGGACGATCATCAAGGTCAAATCGGCCGCCCTCGGGGGTGTGGTCCTGGCCATCTACTGCGGCGAGGGAGAAGCGAGCGCGCCGGCCATTTGGCTTGAAAACGAGCAGGCGGTCGAAGAGCTCACCACGGCAGTCCAGCGGGTTCAGGGCTCGCCCGGGTAAGCAACCCATGACTTACGTCATCGCTGAGCCGTGCATCGGCACCAAGGACAACTCTTGCGTCGAGGTCTGTCCGGTTGACTGCATCCACCCCACGCCCGACGAGCCCGACTACGACAACACCGCACAGCTCTTCATCGATCCCGAGGAATGCATCGACTGCGACGCCTGCGTCGAGGCCTGTCCAGTAGACGCCTGCTTCGCTGAAGATCAACTGCCGCCGGAGTGGGAGGGCTACACGGCTCTCAACGCGGCCTACTTCCCGGACAACTAGCTCCCACTTCGGTGCAGCTTTTCAGCCGCCGATGTACGACATCTCGACCTTGGGCCGTTGGGCCGTAGCGGCGGTTCGCCGCTCCGAGTAACGGTCGGTCCGACCCTGCCAGACAGACGCGA
>JACCSF010000145.1 GCA_013813135.1 Thermoleophilaceae bacterium
GGCAGTTCTCCTGGAGCGAGGCCGCGCGCGGGACCATGGAGGCGTACGAGCGGGCGTTGCGGCGGGCGCGGGACGGGCGCCGAACCGCCTAACGTTCCGCTCCGCCGTGGGTTATTTCAACTGGCACGAGCAGCCGGGGTACTGGGGTGACGTCGTCTGCCACTTTGCCGCCGACGCGCGTCTGCTCGACGTCGGGTGCGGCAGCGCCTGGCTGGCGGAGCACTTCGAGCACTACACGGGCATGGACGTGTCGCCGGAAGCGGTCGCCGAGGCTCACCGGCGTGGCCGAACCGTGGTCCAGGGCAAGGCTGGCGAGCCGCTGCCCTTCGCGGATGAGAGCTTCGACGGCGTGGTGCTGAAGGACGTGCTCGAGCACGTGCCGGATCCGGTCGCCCTCGTCCGCGAGGCCCGGCGCGTGCTGCGGCCGGGCGGGCTCTCGTTTGCGTCCTCGCCCGATGCCCAGCGTTGGGTCTGGGACGACTACACCCACCGGCGACCGTTCTCCCGCAAGGCGTTTCGTCTGCTGTTCGAGGATCAGGGCTTTCGCGTCGAGCGCGCCGGCTACGAGTCCGTGATGCCCGGCACGGGGATCGTGTCGGGCTGGACTCGGCGCAAGCGCCGGCCCCGGGTCCTGGCTGCCGCAGCCTGGCTGCCCATTGTCCGGCGGAACGTCTGGCTGCTCGCCCGCCGATGAGCACCGGGTCCCGGCCGCGCGTCGTACTGCTGCGCGGACACCAGCTGAACTCGTGGCACCTCCGTCCCTGGCGCCATCTAACCGACCGCTACCAGGTCACAGCACTGCGCACGCGAAGCAACTGGTTCGACACCGGCGCGATCGGAATCGAGACGAGGGAGGTGCGCGCGCTGCGCGATCTGCTGCCGCCGGGGCGCGCCGGTCAGATGCTGTCGCGCATCCCGGGTGACCGTTACCTCGACCTGGTTCCCGAGCTGACCGGCGCCGAGATCGTGCATTCCCAGGATCTCGGCTTCTGGTACTCGATGCAGGCCGCCAGGCACCGCAAGCGGCTCGGCTACAAGCTCGTGCTGACGGTCTGGGAGACGATCCCGTTCCTCGACGCCTACCGGAACGTCCGCACGCGGCCCTACCGCAAGCTCGCGTTGGCCGAGACCGACCTCTTCCTGGCCGCAACCGAACGAGCGCGAATGGCCCTGCTTCTGGAGGGGGCGCCCGAGGAGCGCATCCGGATCTGCCCGCCCGGAGTCGACCTCGAGCTGTTCGCGATGGCGGCCGCGCCCGCGTCGCCGCCCGCCGAGCACCTGGTCGTGTCTTTTGGGCGGCTCGTGTGGGAGAAGGGGCACCAGGATCTCCTGCGAGCGGTGGCGGCGCTCCGGCGGGGGATCCTCCCGGGGGCGCGAGCCCCGCGCGTCCTGATCGTGGGCGCCGGGCCGGAACGTGGGCGGCTCGCGCGCTACGCCGGGGAGCTCGGCATCGACGATCTCGTCGAGATCCGCGCCGAGTCGCCGTACGCCGAGATGCCCTCGCTCTACGCGCGCGCTTCCTGCCTCGTGCTCGGGAGCCTGCAGGTGTGGTCCTGGGAGGAGCAGTTCGGGATGGTGCTGGTGGAGGCGCTGGCCGCCGGGCTGCCGATCGCCGCAGCCGCCTCGGGCGCGATCCCGGAGGTCTTGCGCGGCCAGGGGCGGACCTTCCCGCCTGGCGACTGGCCGGCGCTCGCACGCCTCCTGGCCGAGGGTCCGCTCAGCCGCCCGCCCGGGGAGCGCGTGTCGTACGAACCCGAACTGGTGGAGGAATACTCGAGCGTGGCGTTCGCGGACCGGCTCGCGGCGGCGTATGCGGATGTCCTCGCGCGCTGAGCCGCGCGGCGCCTCGACCCTGCCCCCTGTAGTTAGCATCCGCCGCCTCGTGGCTGCGATCGAGGACGCTCCAAGGCTGAGCCTGCCGCGCCGCGTCGGGCGCCGGCTGCGGCCAATCGGGCTCGACGTCCCACTGGGCAGGCTCTATGACACCGCGCCGTCCAGATCCGAGCTCGCCCGGATGCGCGAGTACAGGCACGCGGTGGGTCTCTGGAGGCACCTCCGCGCCGGCGGGTACACCATGATCGACAGCCGGCGCGCCCGCGCTCTGTCCCGCCTGGCGCGCGCCTGCGAGGAAGAGGGGGTGGCCGGAGCCCTGCTCGACTGCGGGTGCTTCAACGGGGGTTCGACGGTGATGATGGCCGCGGGCGCACCGTCGCGAGACGTGTGGGCCTTCGACTCCTTCGAGGGGCTCCCCGCACCCGGGCCAAACGACCCCGAGCGAGCGCACGACTGGACCGGCAGGCTGGTGGCGTCGGAGGAGAAGGTGCGCGAGGCCTTCCGGCGTTTCGCCCCGTCCACGCCGCTCCACGTCGTCAAGGGTTGGTTTCGGGACAGCTTCCCAGTGGCGCTGCCACAGATCGACACCGTGGGCCTTCTGCACGTGGACGGCGACTGGTACGAGTCCGTGAAGCTGACACTCGAGACATTCGAGCCGCGGGTGCAGGCCGGTGGCTTCGTCGTGATCGACGACTACGGCGCCTGGGAGGGGGCTCGCGCGGCCACCGACGAATACCGGTCGGCGCAGTCGATCACCACCCCGCTGGTCGAGATCGACCGGACGGCCACCTACTGGCGCAAGCCGGTCGCGGCCTGACCGAGGACACCCCCATCTACACTGCCCGCCCGTGGCTCTCGCCCCTGAGCACCAGAAGGACTTCGGGTGGCGCTCGTCGACGCTCGCGGGCGCGCTGCGGCTGCGGCCCCCCGTGGCTCAGATCACGTCCTCGGAGGGAGAGCTCACCGAACGCTGGGCCACCGGCGCCAAGCGGGTCGTGCAGATCGGGATCGCCGAGGGGGGATCGGCTTGGCACGCCCGCCGCGCGATGGACCCGCGCGGCACGCTCCATTTGATCGACACCTATCCCACCGTCCTCGGGCTGAACCTGTCGCGGGTGACCGCCCGACGACTGGTCGGCGGCGTCGAGCGTGGCCGGGTCGAATGGCTGCGGGCGCGCTCGGACGAGGTGGCGAAGACCTGGGACCTCCCGATCGACTTCCTGTTCATCGACGGCGACCACTCCCACGACGCGGTGCGGCGCGACTGGGAGGACTGGAGCGGATATGTCACGCCCGGCGGGCATGTGGCGTTCCATGACGCCTTGAAGGACGCCCCCTGGATGGACGACTCCTACGGCTCCGCACGCTTTGTCTCCGAGCTGCTCGAGTCGCCGGGTCCGTGGCGCCTGATGGACCACGTCGACTCCCTCGCGGTGCTCGGCCGCGACCCGTGAGGGTCCTCCTCTCAATCCACCACACGCTCGACCCCGACCTGGGCGCGCCTGGCATCACGCTCGCGCTCGGTAACGCGTACCGGGAGCTCGGGCACGACGTCGGCTTCCTCTCTTTCGAGGACCTGCCCGACCGGATGCCGGGCGTGGCCAAGGAAGCGCTGTATCCGTGGTTCGCCGCACCGCGGCTGCGTCGGGCCGCGGTCGAAGGCGTCGACGTGATCGACGCCTCGACCGGCGACGCGTCGCTCTGGGCGCTGGCACGGCAGGGCCGCGGGCGATCGCCACTGCTGGTCACGCGCTCGCACGGCCTGGAGCATCGCTACTGGGCGCAGGCCTTGGAGGAGTCCGTCAGGAGCGGCGCGCGGATGCCGCTCCGAAGCCGGCTCTATCACGGTGGCGTGAGACTTCGCGAGGTCACGCGCTCGTTGCTGAGCGCCGACTACGTCATCTTCGGGAACGACGGCGACCGCGACTTCGCCGTAGAGCGGCTCGGCCTGGCTCCCGAACGGGCGCGTGTGTTCCCCAACGGCCTCCCGCGGTCTTTTCTCGACCTCCCGCTCGAGCCGGCTGAGTCGCTGGAGCGCATCGCCCACGTCGGCAGCTGGGCGGAGCGCAAGGGAAAGTCGTACCTCGCCGCGGCACTCTCAGCGGCGCTCGAGCGCGATCTCGGCCTGCGCGCGACGCTGTTAGGTACCCAGGTCGGCGCGGACACCGTGCTCGCCGATTTCCCTCACGGCGTTCGCGATCGCGTCGTCGCGGTGCCGCACTACCAGCACGGGGAGCTGCCGTCGCTGGTGCGCGGGCACCAGGTGGCGATCTCCGCCTCCCTGGCCGAGGGCTTCAGCCTCGCCCTGCCCGAGGCCATGGCCTGCGGGCTGGCGCCGGTGGTGACCGACATCCCGAGCGCTCGCGCGCTCGTGCGTCACGAGGACAACGGCCTGTTGGTGCCAACGCGAGACGCCCCCGCGATCACGCACGCGATCGAGCGGCTGAGCACCGACCCCGAGCTCCTGCGACGCCTTGGCGCGGGGGCCCACTCGACGGCCCAGACCCTCTCATGGCGCCGGATCGCCGAGCAGACCCTCGCGCTGTACGAGCACGGGCTGGCCACCCGCTGACTCATCCGTCGCCAGGGGGCACGACGCCACGGCCATCAGCTGGCGGTGTCGCGTCGTGAATGCCCAAGCAGTTGCGAGCGCGTCGAAGGCCCGCCGCGGGAGCGCCCGGAACAACTGCTCGTGAAACTGGGGCCATGCGTGCGTCACGACGCGCACCAGCTCGACCTCGAAACCCGCCTCGTCCAGCAGGTTGCGAAGCAACAGAGGAGTCCAGGCGTACAGGTGGTGGTTGTCGTCCTCCAGGGGGTGGCGCTGTGTCCGCCAATCATCCAGGGGAAGCCACAGCACGAGCCGGCCGTTCGGCTTGAGCACTCGCCTGAGCCCGCACAGCTCGTCCCAGGGAGCAAGCGTGTGCTCGAGCGCGTGGTTCGAGATCACCACGTCGGCGAACCGCTCCGGAACCTCGCTGGTGGAGGCCACGACGTTCAGGCCGCGTTCCTGCGCCACGAGCCGGGCCGACTCGTTGGGCTCGACGCCGAGCCGCCTGCGCGCCGGCAGCAGCTCGAGCAGGTGGCCGGCCCCGCAGCCGAAATCGACGACCGCCGTATCGGAGCTCGTCCAGCGCTCGAACTTCGTGCGCTCGATCTGGGCGCTGAGCTCGCCTCCTTGCCCCTGCCAGGCGAAGTACTTCGTGCCCAGCTGCCCGCGGTAGTGCTTTCCGACTCGACCCACCGGTCGGCAGTCTAGGAGCAGCCCGGCCGCCACCCCCCTGCTCGCTAGGCTTCGCCGGCCGTGCGGGCCGAACACGCACCTCAGGCGACGGTCGTCGTGACGACCCGGAACCGATGCGACGAGCTCGCTCGGCTGCTGCCGACGCTCGCGGACCAGACCGCCGACGCCGAGATCCTGGTCGTCGACGACGGCTCGACCGACGGCACGCCGGAGTTGGTCCGCACCCGCTTCCCGCAGGTGCGGCTCGAGCGCAGCGAGTCGCCGCTGGGCTACATCGTCCAGCGCACGCGCGCGGCGCAGCTCGCCCGAGCGCCGGTCATCGTCTCGGTCGACGACGACGCGGTCCTGCCGTCGCCGCGGACGCTCGAGCAGACGCTGGCCGACTTCGACCATCCACGTATCGGCTCGGTCGCGATCCCCTTCGTCGACGTCCGGCCGAGCGGCGAGTTGCTGCTGCAGCAGGCGCCGGAGGGTCCCGGCCGCTGGCTGACCTCCAGCTACGTGGGCACCGCCCATGCGGTCAGGCGCGACGTGTTCCTCGCCGTCGGCGGCTATCGGGCAGCGCTCATCCACCAGGCGGAGGAACCCGACTTCTGCCTGCGCATGCTGGCCGCCGGCTACGTCACCCGCATCGGCCGAGCCGACCCATTGCGTCACCTGATGTCGGAGAAGAGGGACTTTTCTCGGCTGGTCACCCAGAGCACTCGCAATCACCTGCTGCACGGCGCCTACAACGTCCCGCTGCCCTATCTCCCGGTGCGTGTCGCGAAGGTGGCGCTGCACTCCGCGCTGCTGGCGCTCCGCCTGCGCGAGCCCGCCGCCACCGCGCGTGGGATGTGGCTCGGG
This sequence comes from Thermoleophilaceae bacterium, assembly GCA_013813135.1. GTDB lineage: Bacteria > Actinomycetota > Thermoleophilia > Solirubrobacterales > Thermoleophilaceae > JACVRW01. The sequence goes on from JACCSF010000145.1 coordinate 5,924, forward strand.
GTGCGTGACGGGTGGCGGCAGCGCGCGCACCGTGACCCGGTGGTGCGCTCGGTCTACCGGCTGGACCACGACATCCGCATGAAGGGACCGCTTCGACTCGAGGACGTGGAGCATCGGCTGCCTCCGCCCGGCGTCAGGGCGGCCCACTCGGCGGCGGCACCGGTCGAGGCCGCGTCGCCCTCCTCGCGGTGAGCGCCACCGGCGGCCTGCGCGACATCGCTCCCATCCGGCGCGTCCTCGCGTGGCGGTGGGTCGCCCGGCTGGCGTCCACGCGCACGCTGGCACGGCTGGTCGACGCTTCGCTGAGTTTCGGCCTGCGCGAGCTCGGTGGCGCGCGGCGCATGGCCGCCTACCGCGTCCGCGGGCTCGGCGCCCGTGTCGTCGTCCGCCACAA
>JACCSF010000148.1 GCA_013813135.1 Thermoleophilaceae bacterium
CTTGACAGCCGCACGCTCCGGGGGGGAATCCTCCTGAGCCTGCTGCGGCCGGTTCGGTTCCTCGAGCCCCGCCCAGCGGCAGCCGCCCGTCAGCGCCACCAGGCCGAAGCCGTCGATCGGCCCCAGCGCCCCGGTTCCCTGCAGCCCGCCCTCGGCCGCGAGCTGCGCGCCCCAGGCGAGGATGCGGCCCGTGAACGTGTAACCGTCCACGCCGGTCAGGTGCGCGTCGGCCAGCTCGTGCCCGGCCGCGTCGTAGGCGATGGCGACGACGTGCGAGCTGGACTTCGCGCGCGCCTGCGCGTCGGGGCCGCCTGTGGACCCTTTGACGAAGCGCCCGCCGACGGCCTTGAGAACGCTCGTGGCGCCCGGCAGGCTCGTGCCCAGCGACATGACCTGCATGGGGCGCGAGAGCGGCCCGAACCAGCCCAGGTAGGCGTTCACCTCGCGCAGCTGGGGGGCGATCTTCGGGAGCGTGAAGTGCTCGGAGCTGCCCACCGACACGGCGTCGCGCTTCTTCGAGCCGAGTTGGAAGCCGCGTACCCGCTTGGCGCCGCGCTCGGTGCGCACGCGCCCGTCACGGAAGCCGAAGCTCGGTTCGGCGAGCGCGCCCACCGTTGACGCCATCGTGCCGCCGCTCATCCCCGCCTTGCCGGTGATGAAGTAGCCGATGTCCACCCGCACGGCGTCGTCGCCCGCGCGCCTGAGCGCCAGCCCGCCGGCGAGGTTGCCCGGCACCCAGTCGTATCCGAACGCCGTCAGCATTCCGCTCCCGGACTGCTCGGCGGCGGGGCCGTAGCGCTCGAAAACCTCCCGGATGAAGGCCGGTTCCCCGGTCGAGTCGATGTAGTGTGCGCCCGCCGACGAGGCAGCCGCGGCGGCCGCGGCGCCCCAGCGGGCAAACGGGCCGACCGTCGTGACGAGCACGTCGCCGCGCTCGACCAGCGCGCGCACGCCGGCCGGGTCGGCGACGTCGGCCACAACCGTCTCCAGCCCGCCCAGCTCCGCCGCCATCGCCTCCAGGCGCTCCCGCCCGCGGGCGGCCAGGACCGGCCGCAGCTCGCGCTCCGCCATCGCCTCGGCAACCAGGCGGCCGGTGTAGCCCGTGGCGCCGAAGAGGACGATCCGCCCGGGCACGGGTCAGTCCGCCTGGCGGCGTTCCTCGAGCACGGAGCGGATGCGCTCGATCGCGTGCGGGGCGGTGCGCTCGACCCGCTTGAGGTCCCAGCCGGTCAGCGTCACCATGCGCATCGGGGTCTTCGCGGTCACCGTGGCGTTGCGCAGCGTCTTCTCGAGCAGACCCATCTCGCCGAAGAAGTCACCCGGGCCGAGGTCCGCCACGTGCTCGCCACCGCGGGTGACCTCCACCTCGCCCTCGTCGATGGCCATGAACTCGTAGGAGAAGTCGCCCTCGCGCACGAGCTCCCTGCCCGCCTCAACGGACACCTCGGTGGCAAAGGGGGCGATCCGAGCGAGCTCCTCGTCGCCGACCTCCTCGAACAGCGGGATCGACTTCAGCCTGCTGACATCCAACGGTGCGTCCTCCTGGCTCGCGGTTGGCGCGACTCTACCGCGACAGGGGGGCGAGGGCCCGTACCATCCAACCCCGCGTCGTCATGTTCGCCCGCCAGCTCTCAGTCGCTCTGCTGAACCGACTCCGCGAGGGGCGAGTCGAGCTCGACGACGGGCAGCGGCGACAGGCGTTCGGACCGGTCGGCTCGGACCTGGCGGCCACGGTGCGCCTGCACGACGACCGCTTCCTGGGCGCGCTGCCGCGCGGCAGCCTGGCGCTCGCCGAAGCCTATGCGGACGGCGCCTGGGACAGCGACGACCTGGTGACGCTCGTGCGCGTCGGGGCGCGCGAGCTGCCCCGCATCGACCGCTGGCGGCGGCCGTTCGCGCCGCTGCGCAGCGCGCTCTCGCGTGTGCCGCACAACACCCGCGACGGCTCCCGACGTCACATCGCCGCCCACTACGACCTCGGCAACGACATGTTCCGGCTCTTCCTCGACGACACGATGACCTATTCGTGTGCCCTCTTCGAGTCGCCGGAGTTCACGCTGCGCGAGGCGCAGGAGGCGAAGCTCGACCGCGTCTGCCGCAAGCTGGAGCTGGGACCGGACGACCATTTGCTGGAGGTCGGCACCGGCTGGGGCTCCTTGGCCGTGCACGCGGCGGGGCGGTACGGCTGCCGGGTGACCACCACCACGATCTCGCGCGAGCAGCACGCCGTGGCGGCTGAGCGGGTGCGCGAGGCGGGGCTGGAGGATCGCGTGAGCGTCCTGCTCGAGGACTACCGCGACCTGCGCGGCCGCTTCGACAAGCTCGTGTCGATCGAGATGATCGAGGCGGTCGGCTGGCAGTACTTCGACCTCTTCTTCCGCCGCTGCGCGGAGCTGCTGCGCCCGGACGGGCTGATGCTGCTGCAGGCGATCACGGTCGCCGACAGGGCTTACGAGCTGGAGAAGTCCACGCGCTCCTTCATCAGGCAGCTGATCTTCCCCTCGGGGTGCCTGCCGTCCGTTGCAGTGATCCGACACTCTGTGGATCGCGTAACGGACATGCGGATGCTCGACCTCGAGGACATCACCGACCACTACCCCGAAACGCTGCGCCGCTGGCGCGAAAACTTCGTACATAGTGCAAATCGGGCCACCGCAATGGGCTACGACCTGCGCTTCCGACGGCTGTGGGAGCTTTACTTCGCATGGTGCGAGGGCGGGTTCAGGGAGCGCAGGATCGGCGACGTCCAAGCGTTGCTCGCCAAGCCGTCCTACCGCGGCTGCGGCTCGCCCCTGCGCCGGACCCGGGTCCTGACCGAGAGTTGAAGCCCGGCACGTTGAACTACGTGCGCCGGGGCAGCGGCGAGCCGCTCGTATTGATTCATCCCCTCGGGGCGGAGCTCGTGGTCTGGGAGCCGGTGATGGAGCGCCTGGCCCGCGACCGCGACGTCATCGCGGTCGATCTGCCGGGGTTCGGCGGCTCGCCCGGGTTGCACAACGGTGACGCGCCCACCCCGCAGGTGCTGGCCGGCACCGTGGCGTCGCTGCTCGACGACATCGGAGTCGGGCGCGCCCACGTGGCGGGCAACTCGCTGGGCGGGTGGGTGGCGCTCGAGCTGGCCAAGGCCGGCCGGGCGCTCTCGGTGGCCGGTCTGTGCACCGCGGGGCTGTGGTCGCGCCCGCTCGGGCCGCGTCCGGGCCGCGACGTGCGCCGTGTCGGCCGCAGGTTGCTGCCGGTGCTGCCCGCCATGCTGCGCAGCGCGAAGGGGCGCAGGGTGGTTCTGGGCGGCTCGGTGGCGCATCCGGAGCGGGTGCCCCCCGCGGCCGCGGCCCGCCTGGTGCGCTCCTACCTAACCTCGACGGGGTACGAGAGCGCCGACACCGCCATGCGCACGGCGGTCTTCTCCGGCTTCGAGCACATCCGCGTGCCGGTCACGCTCGCCTGGGGCGACCTCGACCGAGTCGTGCGGCGGCCGCAGCAGACGCTGCCGGAGTGGCGCACGATCATGCTGCACGGCTGCGGGCACATCCCGACCTGGGACGACCCGGGTCAGGTAGCGCGCGCGCTGCTGCTGGCGAGCACCTGAGACCCAGCCGGGGGCTCGCGCCCCCGGACCCCCGCGGAAGATTGGCCGGTTGGCCAGGGCTCCCAGCCGGGCTCGCGCCCCCGGGCCCCCGCCGAAGATTGGCCGGTTGGCCAGGGCTCCCAGCCGGGCTCGCGCCCCCGGACCCCCCGAAGATTGGCCGGTTGGCCAGGGCTCCAGCCGGGGGCTCGCGCCCCCGGACCCCCGCCGAAGATTGGCCGGTTGGCCAGGCTCGTACCATGTGCGCCATGGGCGTGGCCCCGCCTCCCGCGGTTCCTTCGGGCGTCATCGAGCGCATCCAGTCCGACCTGCGCTCGCAGCGCGCCGCGCGGGGCCGGTGGCCGCCCGGTGAGCTGTCGTTCAGCCCGCGCCGGACGCGCGACTTCGAGCGGGAGCCGCTGCCGCTGCTGCTGCGGCTCCACGAGGACTACGGGCCGGTGTTCACGATGCGCCTGCTCTACCTGCCGATCGTCTTCGCGCTCGGCCCGGAGGCCAACCACTACATCACCGTCTCGCACGCATCGAATTTCCGCTGGCGCGAGGGCTCGATGGGCGATCTGATCCCGCTGCTCGGCGACGGCCTGCTCACCACCGACGGCGACTACCACCGCCGCGCCCGGCGGATCATGCTCCCCGCTTTCCACCGCGAGCGGCTGGCGGAGTCCACGTCGATCATGGTGCAGGAGGCCGAACGAGCGCTTGAGAGCTTGCGGCCGGGGATGCGGATGAACCTTTACTCGTGGACGCGCCGGCTGGCGCTGCGCGTGGCGATGCGGGCGCTGTTCGGGTTCGATGCGGATCGCGGCGGGCGCGACGGCAGGATGGCGGAGGAGTTCGAGGAGACGCTCGGGTACTGGGGCAAGGACTACGTCCTGCAGATGCTGCGCGGCCCGGGCTCCCCGTGGCGGGCGATGAACCGCTCGCGAGCGGAGCTCGACAGGGTGATCTTCGAGGAGATCGCGCGGCGGCGGTCGAGCGGCGAGCGCGGCGTGGACATCCTGTCGCTGCTGCTCGACGCCGAGGACGAGGACGGCTCCAGCCTGTCGGACCAGGAGCTGCGCGACCAGGTGATGACGCTGCTGTTCGCCGGGCACGACACGGCGACATCGACGGTCACGTTCCTGTTCTACGAGCTCGGGCGCAACCCGCACGAGATCGGGCCGCTGGAGCAGGAGCGCGACGCGGTGGTGGGCGACCGGTCGCCGACCGCGGAGGAGCTGGTCGCCGGCCTGCCGCGGCTCGACATGGCGCTGGACGAGACGCTGCGGATGTACCCGCCCGCGTGGATCGGGCCGCGGCGCTCGATCGAGCCCTTCGAGCTGTGCGGGGTCGGGGTGCCGGGCGGCGTGTTCATCAACTACTGCTCGTGGGCGAGCCACCACCTGCCGCAGGTGTTCGGTGAGCCGGCTCGGTTTCGCCCCGACCGCTTCGAGCCGGAGGCGAAGGCGGCGTTGCCGAAGGGCGCCTATGTGCCGTTCGGCGGCGGGTCGCGGACCTGCATCGGGATGCGCTTCGGCCAGCTGGAGGTGAAGGCGATCGCGGAGAGCATCCTGCGCCGCTTCAGGCTCGAGCTGGTGGAGCCGCAGCGGGAGCTGTCGATCCGCCAGATGCCGACCCTCTCGCCCCGCGGCGGGCTGCCCGTGGTCGTGCACGAGCGAACCTGATGGGCGGTGCCTGGCTCGAACAGGCGACCTCCACGTTGTAAGCGTGGCGCTCTGCCAACTGAGCTAACCGCCCCGGCGGCCGAGTCTAGTATCAGGCCGTGTGAACGCCCGGCTGTTCTGGAAGTCGCTCGCGGTACAGGCTGTAGTAGTGGCGATCCCGTTCGCGGCGCTGGGCCTGGCACTGGACCGGGAGTTCTTCGAGGACTGGGGCTGGGCCGTCGGCCCGGTGGTCTGGCTGGGGTGTTCGCTGATCACCGCGCGCCTGCTGGGGCTGCCGCTGGGCTACGTGCTGTTCTCGGCGCTGGCCGGCGGAGTGGCGGGAACGATCGTGATGCTCGCGACCAGCCACCTGGCCGGAATGGGAGCGGCGCTGCTGGTGTTCGCGGCCTCGTGCGGCAGCTACGACCCCAACGCCGAGGCGGAGGCGCAGCGCGAATGGGAAGCGGAACGGGCGACGAGAGCGGACCGCAAGGCCGCGGCGAAGAGGTAGACGTCCCTCGAGGTAGGGGCGACGGGATTCGAACCCGCGATCCCCGGCGTGAAAGGCCGGTGTCATAAACCGCTAGACCACGCCCCCTTGGCCGGCAATTGTAGGCGTGGCACCTCCGCCTACTGCGGGCGTAGCGCGATTGAGGCGGAGGAGACGCCACGAGCCCCCGCCTCGATCTCGCCGTGGCAGTTGGCGCAAACCAGAACGAATTTCGCGGCTTGCGCTCTCTAGGCATCGAGCGACCTGGATCGAGGCCTACAACACCCAACGCCCGCACCGGTCCCTCAACGGCCAGACGCCCGCCCAACGCCTCGCCAAGAGAAACAAGACTGCTGCTGCCTACATCACCAGGATCCGCGCCGGCCGGTCGCCGACGTTCTGAAAGTTGTGGGGTACGCCGCGAGGCACGAAGACGAATGAGCCCTGCGGGGCGCTGTGGATCTCCGTCCCGAGCTTGAAGCGCAGGTCGCCTTCGATCAGGTACCAGACCTCGTCCTCGTTCTCGTGCGTGTGCAGCGGCGGGCCCTGCCAGGGGGCACGACGTTCTCTATCGCCGTCAAGTTCCCATTGGTCTGGTCAGCTCGCACCTTGAAGTTCAGTGGGCCCCCCGCGGGCCCTCGAATGGTCGTGCCCTCGTCCGATGCCACCACTATAGGAACGGCTTGATCTGCCACGTCTCCCCTTGTTCGCCCCCGCAATCTGACGCTCCCGCGTCCGACCAGTACGGGAACATGTGTTCGTATGAATCGCACCATGACAGCCGAGCGGACAGCCGCTCGGGCTCTTCGCGAGGCCGGTCTGTCCCTTCGAGAAATTGCCCGGCGCCTGGGCGTCTCGCTCGCATCCGCAAGCGTCTGGACCAGTGACATCGACCCGGCTCGGCCCGCGTCCGCAGAGGAGGCCGCGGCGCCGGTCCCGGCCCTGGCGGGACCGACTGCCACCGCGCCGTGTGGACGCTGCAGCCAGATGCTGCCCTTGGCGGACTTTCACGTCTCGGTCCGCGGGCGTCAGACCTGGTGCAAAGCCTGCCGCGCGGAGTACATGCGCGAGCGCGGAGAACTGCATCGCCGGCAGACCACCGTCGCTCGGGAACGTCGCCGTGCCGAGGCCAGGCAGTTCGTACTCGAAGTGCTCGGCAGCGGGAGCTGCGCCGACTGCGGCCTGACGGATCCGCTCGTCCTTGAGTTCGACCACGTCGCCGGAACCAAGACCGCCGATGTCGCCAAGCTCGTCCACGAGGGCTATCGGCTGTCGCGGGTGAAGTCCGAGGTCGGTTGCTGCGAGCTCGTATGCGTCAACTGCCACCGTCGGCGAACGGCTAAGCGTTCAGGAACGTGGCGAACCGATCCTGGCCGCGCGGAGGGAATAGACCGCCCACTCCGGCGCCGAAACCTGATCTTCATCCTGGAGCGCTTGCGCAACGCCAGCTGCGCCGACTGCGGCCAGAGCGACCTGATCGTCCTGGACTTCGACCACGTCGGGCCCAAGCGCGGAGACGTGATGGCCATGGCCCTGGACGAACACTCGATTCGCGCTCGAAAAGGAGATCGCGGGATGCGAAATCAGGTGTGCCAACTGCCACCGCAGGCGCACCATTCGGCAGCAGCCGGCTCATGTCCGCCATCATCTGCTGTAACGGCCCCCGTAGCTCAATGGCCAGAGCGAGCGCCTTTTAAGCGCAGGGTTGGAGGTTCGAGTCCTCCCGGGGGCATGAAGGGGCCGCGCGCCGGCTGGGCCGGCCCCCTCAGGCCGCTGACTTCGCCCGGCGCCGCTTTACCGCGAGGATCGCATCGAGCAGTCCGGGGAAGCGCGCCTCGAGGTCGTCGATGCGCAGGGAGAGCAGCCGCTTGCGCCCTTCCGGGCGAGTTCGTACTACTCCGGCTTCGCGTAGGACCCTGAAGTGGTGCGACAGCGTCGCTTTCGAGAGGCCGAGATCGAACGTGCCGCAGGAGGGCTCGTCGCCGTCGGCCAGCCGCCGGACTATCTCCAGGCGGGCCGGGTCGCTCAGGGCGTGGAGCACGAACGACAGCTCGAGCTCCGCTCGGGCTGGATGGTGGGGCTCCCTCATCTGCTCGCCACCTCGTCGAGTCTAGCGACAGTTCGATAAGTGTCTAAAGGCCTAGTGACAAAAGTGACGACGGGCCGTGAAGACCATCGCCAGGCCCGCTACGTCGCAGGCGTCGATCACCTCTCCGTCCCGCTGCGACCCGCCCGGCTGGATGATCGCCTGCACCCCGGCATCGACGGCCACCTGCACGCCATCGGCGAACGGGAAGAAGGCGTCGGAGGCCATCACCGCGCTGCCGAGCCCGGCCCCAGCGGCGGCGGCCTTGTCCACCGCCAGGCGCACCGAGTCGATCCGGCTCATCTGGCCCGCACCGATCCCCACGGTCCCGAGGCCCGTGGCCAGCACGATCGCGTTCGAGCGCACGTGCTTGCACACCCGCATCGCGAACAGCAGCTCGCCCCACTCTTCCTCGGTCGGCTTGCGCCGGGTGACGACGTCCATGTCGTCGCGCCCCTCCAGGCCCGTGTCGTGGTCCTGGACCAGCATGCCGCCGCGCACCCGCTTCAGGTCGTGCTCGGTCACCGGCACGCGGCGCCGCTCCTGGTTCTCCAGCAGCCGCACGTCCGGCTTCTGCTCGAGCACCTCCAGCGCGTCTTCGTCGTAGCCGGGCGCGAAGATTACCTCCGCAAACTGCTCGTGCAGCTTCTCGGCCAGGGCGCGGTCGACTCGCCGGTTGAAGCAGTAGATGCCCCCGTAGGCGCTCTGAGGGTCGGTGGCCAGCGCCTTCTCGAAGGCCTCACCCGGTCCGGTGGCGATCGCCACCCCGCACGGGTTGTTGTGCTTGATGATCGCCGCGACCGGCAGCTCGAAGTCATCCACGAGCCGGCGGCCTGAGTCGAGGTCGAGCAGGTTGTTGAACGTGAGCTCCCTGCCGTGCAGCTTCGAAACCATCGACATCAGGTGCGTGCGCACGCCCACCTCGGAGTAGAACGCCGCGCGCTGGTGCGGGTTCTCGCCGTACGGCAAGTCCAGCACCTTCTCGAATGAGCGCGTGTATTGCACCGGGAAATCCTCCTCGCGCTCGGCGAACCAGCGCGAGATCGCGGTGTCGTAGCGGGCCGTGAGCGCGAACGCTTCGAGCGCGAGGCTCTCCCGCGTGCGGCTCGACAGCCTCCCGTCGTTCTGGCGCAGCTCCTCCAGCACGGCGTCGTAGCTCTCCGGCGAGACCACCACCGCCGTGTAGGGATGGTTCTTGGCCCCCGCCCGGATCAGCGTCGGCCCGCCGATGTCGATGTTCTCGATCACGTCGAGGTCGTCGACCCCGCGCCGCGACGACACCTGCTCGAACGGGTAGAGGTTCACGCAGACGAGGTCGATCGGCTCGATATCGTGGTCGTTGAGCGTGTCGATGTGGTCCGGCTCGGAGCGAATTGCGAGCAGGCCCGCGTAGATGCGCGGGTTCAGCGTCTTCACACGGCCGTCGAGGATCTCGGGGAAGCGCGTGTAGTCCTCGACCGCGCGCGTATCGATCCCCTGGTCCGCCAGCTCCCGGGCGGTGCCGCCCGTCGAGACGAGCTCCACGCCCATCCCAGCGAGGCCGCGCGCGAAGTCCACGAGGCCGCGCTTGTCCGACACGCTCAGCAGGGCCCGCCGGATGCGAACGTCGCCCGGGGGGCTCACCACCGTGGTGCCGCGCTCAGTCGCCATCGTCCACCAGGACAGCGTGCGGGTTCGCCGGATCGGGGCGGACCCGCCCCGCGGCTATCAGGCGCACCGCACGCGGCAACAGCCGGTGCTCGACGCCGTGGACTCGCTCCTCGATCTCTGCGATCCGGGCAGGATACGAAAGGTCGAGCGCCTCTTGAAGGACGATCGCTCCGCTGTCCACTCCCTCGTCCACGAAGTGGACCGTCACGCCGGTCACCTTGACGCCCTGCTCGACCGCCTGCTCGATCGCCCGCAGGCCCGGAAACGCCGGCAGCAGCGAGGGGTGCACGTTCACGATCCGCCCGGCGAAGCGGGCGACGAACTCCGGCGAGAGCAGCTCCATGAAGCCGGCCAGCACGACCAGCTCCACCCCCAGCGAGTCGAGCCAGTCGCCCAGGGCGCGATCGCGGTCGGCGCGGTCCGGGTGCTCGGCGATCGCGAAGACCGCCGACTCGACGCCGGCCGCCTGTGCCCGCCGCAGGCCGGCAGCGTCGGCCCGCGAAGCAGCGATCCCGACGATCTCGATCGCCCCGCCGGGCGAGTGCAGCTGATCCAGCAGCGCCTGCAGATTCGTGCCCGCGCCGGAGATGAGGACGGCGACCCGAAACGGCGTGGCGCCCACCGCTCAGGCAACCGTCGCGTGGGCCGGCAGGCGCAGGACGGGATAGGGGCCGCCGGTCGTCTCCAGCCGGCCCGCGTCGATCAACTCGTCGACCCGCGCCAGGATGTCCGCCCTGCGCATGTGCGAGGAGCTGCCGTACGCCGGCAGGCCGTCGTATGAATTGCGCAGCAGCTTCTTGCTGCGTCCGCCGTGGAGAATCTCCGAGCAGGTTGTGCGACCGACCGCGGGCTGCGCCGCCCGGGCCACCGAGATGATCGCGTCGTCCAGGTTCTCGATCGCGACCGGGTCCGGCGGCGGCGGCGCCGGCACGAGCCCCGGATCGCACGCGTCGCAGCACGCGCCCGGCCGGGCCGCCGGCGCGGAGCGGTCGCCGAAATGCCCGAGGATCGCCCTGCGGCGACAGCTCTCCCGCTCGACATACGCCCAGATCTCGCGGTACTGCCGCCAGCGGGCCTTGATCCCCTCCTCGAGCGACGACCGGCACAGCGCGGCCGCCCTGCCGTCAAAGCGCCCGATCACTCGACCGGCGACGCGGTCGGGCGCCGAGGGCGACGACGAGATCACACCCGCGCGGGTCAAGTGGCCGAGCAGGGCCCGCATCCGGTCGCCGTCCCCGCCCAGGCCGCGCACGAGCTCCGGCCCGTCGAGGACGTAGCGACCCTCACCGTCCGCGGCGGCGGCGATGCGGTCCGCCAGCCACCCCGGCAGGCCCTCGTCGATCTGCTCGCGCTTGATGAAGTGCACGTGCAGCGCCTTGTCGCGGTTCTCGGCGAGCAGCAGCGCCCGGGCGGGAAGCCCGTCGCGCCCGGCGCGACCGGCCTCCTGGTAGTAAGCCTCCAGCGAAGCCGGCACGCTCGCGTGCACCACCGTGCGGACGTTCGACTTGTCGACGCCCATACCGAACGCGTTGGTCGCGCAGATCACGCGCGCCTCGTCGGCAAGGAAGCGGCGCTGGACGGTGGCGCGGTGCTGGCGGTCAAGGCCCGCGTGATAGGCGAGCGCCTCCTCGCCGAGGGCGGTGCTCAGCTCGCCGGCGAGCTCCCCCGCGCC
>JACCSF010000156.1 GCA_013813135.1 Thermoleophilaceae bacterium
GCGTGCCCTCGCCGCACCGGTGCCCTCGGCCGTCCGGCCCATCCGGGCGAGTGCGTCGTTCACGGCCGCGTCGATCTCATCGGGGGCCATGCCGTCCTCCGCAACAGTGGCCCGGATGCGCGCTTCGATGTCCTCGCGCGAGGACATGGCTGCGTCGAGGTCGAGCGCGAGCTGGCCGGCGATCGCGGTCACCTTGGCCACCCCCAACATCTCGAGCACCGGCCGCCGGGCGCGGGCTCACTTGGTCGGAAGCACGTGCATGTCGCGGTGCGCACCGCCTCCCGGATGCGCTCGGCCGCGCCGGCGGCCTTGGTCGCGTACGCGCCCGCGATCGCCTGGCGGGTGGCCGCGGGCCAGTACGCGACCGGGACGTACGCTGGCCGAGATACCGCGCTTTCCGCGCTTACCGCGCGCTGAGAGAACAGCTCCGCCGGGCACCGATTAGCGGCGTTGGGCAGTGCGCGGTAAGCGCCATATGCGCGGTAAGTCCCATTCACGAGGCGAACCACCTTTCGGCCGGACGGCCGCCCGTCTCCTCTGAACGGGGGTAGGCGAGCGTGTGGCGCTGTAGGAGGCCGAGCGCCCGGGCGATCTCGCCGCTGCTGCGGTGACGGCCGAACAGTTCGCGGATCGCGGTGCGCGTCAGCCCGTCGGGTGAGCGTCGCAGGGCGCCCAGGATTTCGTCGGCGACGGGGTCTCCCAGCGACGCGCCGAACAGAAACCTGGCCGACGCCTCGGAGAAGTCCCAGACGGCCAGCGCGGCACGCAGGTGAGCGACGTTGATTTCGGCTGCCCCGTCGAGCAGCGCGTACACGAGCGCGAGCCGCACGACCTGTGCTTCGGCGCGGCCGGTGATCGCGCCGAGCAGGCCGGCAGGCCGGTCGACGAGACGACGGTACTGGGAGTCGAAGAGCTGACCGGCCTCGTCGTCGAAGTCCACGCGCCCGCGGTCGCCCGCGAGCCTGATCGCCTCGGTGATCGCCGGGATCTCCCCGATCAAGGTCTGGTCGTACACGCCCGCCGTGCGGGGCAGATATTTCGACCGCTGCACGCACGCGAACAAAAATCGGTTTCCGAAGCCGTTCGCGGCCGTCGTGTCTGTGAGCTCCCGGCGTAGCTCCTCCGGTGTGATGTGCGCCACGACGCTGACGTGCGCCTCCGATGCCTTTGACGCCTTGCGGCGCATCACCTCGAGCACGTCCCCGTCGAAGGCGCGGCGGAGCACCTCGCTGGTGATCTGCCCCTCGCGCTTGCAGACACGCAGCACCGAACTGAACTCCGGCTCGACGATGAACAGCCGCTTGTCCTCGATGCCCGGATCGACGATCTTCTCGACGAAGCGCTTCTCCTCGTCGCCTTTCGACTTCTCTTCGACCGTCTCGATGCGGACGTCGCGAACGCGCTCGATCAGGCCTTCGCCGGACGACACCCCGGACCCCTGGCAGTCCGAACGCCACGGCTCGTCGGCCAACTGCACGGGCCTGGCGGCCTGACGCAGCGACGTGCCCTTGCGCCCCGAGCTGGTCGAGCCGGCGATCACCACGAACAGGTTCGGGTGATGACGGTGGTCCTGGGCGAGGTAGTAGGCACCCCGGCCGCAGGCGTTCCCGAACGCGGCGAGCTGCTGCAACAGCAACGCCGCCGGGTCCGCCTCGGAATATGGCCCGTAGAGCCGCACGAACCGACCGGCCGGCCCGTGGTAGGCGTCCTCGCGCAACGGCGGCGGCCACGGGTGCTCGTCGGGAGCCCCGCCGCTCCGGTCGTCCGGCTTGCCGCCGTTGCTGAGCGCCGCCTTGATTCGGGCGGCGTCTATCTCGAAGTCGCTCATGCTGGGGATCTCCTCGCGGACCAGGTCGAGGCCCACACCAGGACCTCCACCACGGCGGCTACCTGGGCGTCGCGTTCGGGGTCAGGGCCCAAGATGCGGCGAATGCCAGCCGGCGGGCAGCCGTACTTGCAGCGGAGGGTCGGCTCGACTTCGTCGCCGTTGTCGACGATCAGCAGCGAGAGGCCGGTGGCCTCGTGATGCGGGCAGACCGCCGACCAGCTGTCGGCGACGGCGTCGCCCACGGGCACGAGTGCGCGATAGGGCGGCGGGTCCAACTCGAACTCGCGGGCGAACTCGCGGAGCCCGGCGAGGAGCCTGTCGAGCGGCCGGGCGGCGGGGTCGGGGCGCCCGGACATCACGACGCCTCCGACCAGCCGTACGCGCTCACAACCGACTCCGGTGTCGCCGCAGCTCCGCCAGGAGCGCCTTGGTTTCTGCGACGCCATTCTCCAGCGAGGAGATCGCAGCCGCGACCTCCTCGTCCGTCAACAGCGCCAGTGCGCGCTCGAGATGGATCAGCTTATGAACGGGTTCGCCCGCGACGACCGCGATCTCCCCCCGCGCGGAAACCACTGACCAGAACGTCTCGACGGCCTTCTCGGCGAGCTGGCGCTTGCGCTCGCTGTCGACCTCGTAGGTGCTGGAGATCGTGTCCTCCACCGAGATCTTGTTGCCGCAGCGATCGCAGGTGCCCGGCCTCATCTCGCGGGAAGCGTCTATCCGGTCCAGGAGGACGTGCCGGCCGCATCCTGGGCAGTCCATCTTCAGCTTGCGCCCGAGGTACCGCTCGACCTCGACCTTCACCCGGTGTGCGCTCAACCTGTCGCCGTGCTGCTCACGCAGGTCGCGCCAGACCTCCACCACCGCCTGCTCGTCGTCCTTCAGCGGCACCAACTCGCGCGCCTGGCGCTCGTTAGAGGGCGCCGCGTGTCCACCATTGGTGGACATCTCCGCCACGCCCGCCGCGTCGATGAGCTGATAGGCGCGGGTGCGGCTCAGTAGCCACTGCTCGTGGCAGTACTCCTCGAAGCTGCCGTGGCCGGCGCGGTAGAGCCGCCGGTCGCGGATTTCGGCGAGCGCCTGGCCGACTTCGATGAAGGTGGCGAGCCCTTCACGGACGACCGTCTCCAGCGCCGTCAGGTCGACGCGCTCGCCCGGGGACAGAGCGGTACTCATCCGCCCACCCCCACTCGGGCGGCGGGAAGGCGATCTAGAAGATGATGAACGTGGGCATGACCGGCGCCGCCTAGCGGTCTAGGCGGCTCAGGTTCGTCGCCTAAGTCGTCGGGGCTGCCACGCGAAGGCGACGACGAAGTGCGCCTAGCGGCGGGCCTGCCCGCTCCTCGTGCGCGAGGTCCACGTGGCCGGACGCGCGTCACAGCCTGGACGGGGCAGCGGTAACTTTCGCCGCCGCGCCTCACGACCCACACGCGGTCATCCCTGTGGGTGCGGCGAATCCAGTGTCCGACGGCGATGATCTGCCGGCGGGCGAAGATGGGCTGGAAGTGCCACGTGTAGGCAAGCTGCCCGTAGTCGTCGACGTGCCGTACCCGGTAGAGGGCGGGGCGACCGGTGGCGACCTGCACGAGAAGGTCGAACAGGACGATCCACTGGACAGTCAGCAGCACCCAAACTGGGGGGCGAGGCGTGACGGTCCCGCTAGCTGGTGGGCCGTTCTTCGCCATGTCGGATCGTCACTGCCATTAGCCGAAAGCAAGAGTAAGACCGCTAGCGGCGGAAGAGATGCGAACGCCCGCCGGGTTAGGGCGGGCGTTGCGCAAACCTTCGGCTATTGGCGTCTGGGTGACGAACCCGAACGACGACATGGTACCCGCAGCGTCGGCGGCGTCGGCCTACGCGATGTCGGCCTGGTACATGGTGACCGAGCTCGTGAGATCTTCGAGGAGCGGGGCGTTCGGCGGCGTGCCGTATCGCTCCCGGCGCGAAGCGATATCGCGGTCGCGGTAGGAGGGCGACGAAGCATGAGAGTGGCGCCCGCGTGCACAAAGCGGGCACCTCCCGAGTCTCGCCAAGGGATGAGCGCGTCATCGCTGGCCGTTCCGCATGAAGGCCTCCGGCAGCAACCCGGCGACCTGTTCCGACTCGAGCTTCTCCGCGCCCTTGCCGCGCATCGCCTTGCGCAGCGCCGGCGGATGCTCCGGCAGCCGCTGCGCGCGCAGCGTCCCTTGGTGGACGTCTCGCTCGGCCACGACGAACATCCGTCGCCGTCCGTAATGGGGCCATTTCGCCTCCGCCACTCCGTACTTCCCGACGCGCCCGGTCACGAGCGTGTCGGCCGCCTCGAGGAACTGCCGCGCCTTCCCCTCGTCCTCGACCACGAATAGCACGACCGGCGGCTCCCCAAGGGCCTAGGTGACGTGCCCAGGGACGTTCCGAACGGGCGGTAGGTAGGTCCGGGCCTGCCGAGAGGCTGTGGGTGTCAAACGGAAAAGTGGAGCGCTACCAGCACACGCTCAAGCGCGAATGGGC
>JACCSF010000162.1 GCA_013813135.1 Thermoleophilaceae bacterium
CGCCAGCACCTTGCCGTCCCGTGACAGCAACGTGGCCCGGCGGGCGGGATCGCTGCGCCGCGTGAGCCCCTCGCCCCGTCGCAGAGCGGGAAAGGCGAGCAGCGGTCCCCAGGTGACCCGCTCGCCGTCGACCGGCAGGCGCAGCTCGGCGGCCAACCGGCCGAAGACACGCGTGTACATCGCGATCGGCACCGCCACCGTCCCGCCGTCTTCCCCGCTCGGCGCGCGGGCCTCCACGCGCCGCACCGTCGCGGTCGCCTCGGCGTCGCGGTACGCCTGCCGGAACTCGCGCAGCGAGTGGACGCGGCGCGATGCGCCGTCCAGCAGCGCGTACATGTCGCGGAAGTCCTGGCGTTCCCATGCCTCGGTGAAATGGCGCGCCGTCCGTTCGGCGACCGACGTCGTGCTCGCCCCGACCACCATCCCCGCCGAGGCCGACACCAGCGCCAGTGCGGCGAGTGCCGGCAGCGCTCGGTGGGTCAACCGGCGCCGCCGCTCGGCGGAGAGGTCGATCACGGGGTAATACCCTGGCTCCGGCGCGTGACCGCCCTGGACTGGATCATCGTCGTCCTCACGGTGCTGATGGCGCTCTGGGGGTACGCCCAGGGGCTGATCGTAGGCGCGCTGTCACTGCTCGGCTTTGCGGGCGGCGCCTTTCTCGGCTCCCGCCTCGGCCCGCTGCTTCTCACCGAGGGCGCAAAGTCCCCGTACGCGCCGCTGTTCGCGCTGGTCGGCGCGCTGATGCTCGGCGGGGTGCTTGCCTCAGGGCTGGAGCTGGTGGGCTTCAGGCTGCGCCACCGGCTGGGCGAGGGCCTCGGTGTGCTGGACGGCATCGGGGGCGGGCTGCTGGTGGCGTGCATCGGGCTGGGGCTCGTGTGGATCGGTGGGGCGGTGGCGCTGCAGACCCCGGGGGCGCGCGAGCTGCGCGAGCCGATCCAGCGCTCGGCCATCCTGCGGCAGCTCAACGAGCACCTGCCGCCGTCGGGGTCGGTCCTGCGTGCCTTTGCCCGCTTCGACCCGTTCCCGCAGATCGACGGGCCGCAGGCCGACGTGCGGGCGCCCGACTCGCGCATCGCCCGCGACCCGCAGGTGCGCGCAGCGGGGCGCAGCGTGGTGAAGGTGCTCGGCACGGCGTGCGGGCTGGGCGTGCAGGGCAGCGGTTGGGTGGCCGGGGACGGCGTGATCGTGACGAACGCCCACGTGGTGGCCGGCCAGGACGACACGACCGTGCAGCTCGGCGGCGAGGGCGCGCACCTCGACGCCGAGGCGATCTGGTTCGACTCACGCAACGATCTCGCGGTGCTGCGTGTGCCGGGCGTGGCCGGCGCGCCGGCCCTGCGGATCAACGAGCGCGCTCCCGAGGGCACGTCGGCCGCGATCCTCGGTTTCCCCGAGAACGGGCCCTACGACGTGGAACCGGGCCGGCTCGGCCGCACCTCCACCGTGGTGAGCCAGGACGCCTACGGACGGGGGCCGGTGCGCCGGCCGATCACGTCGCTGCGCGGCCGGGTGCGGCCCGGCAACTCGGGCGGCCCGATGGTCGACGGAAGGGGCCGGGTGGTCACCACGATCTTCGCCGCCACCGTGTCGGACGGCGGCCGCAGCGGCTACGGAGTGCCGGATTCGGTGGTGTCTGACGCCCTCGGGAACGCCGCTGGCCCGGTGGACACGGGGCCGTGCGCCCGCTGACACGCTAGAACTGACGCGGTGCGTGCCGTCAGGACACTTGTGGCGATCTGCTGCGCCGGCGCGGTCGTCGCGGCCGTGGAGCCTCCGGCCGGCAGCCCTCCGCAGCGCGCGAACGTGGACGACAACCCGTGCATCGGCGCCTTCGCGGCGGGCCTGCGCTGCCCGGACATGGTGATGCGCCGGCCCTGGGGCCTCTACCTCGACAAGCTCACCAAACGGAGGCGTGTGCTGCTGCGCGCGGGCAACGTGATCGACTCGGTCGGGGCCGGGCCCGTGGAGATGCACGGGGTCCGCTACAGCCGCGTCTACATGCACGCCCGCCAGCGCATCTACAAGCGCGGAGGCGGGCGCCTCGTCGTGCGCACCGGGGCGCGCCTGAGGCTGAAGTTCGCCCACCTGTCGCGCTACTGGTGGAAGTTCTTCAACGCGGCCCGCTTCGAGCTGTGGCGCCTCGATGCCCAGGGCGAGCGCACCGTAAAGGTGCGCACCGGGCCGAAGGTCTCGTACTGCCTGCGCGACCTCACACACACGCGCCCGGGGCTGCGCCGCACGCCCTACCTGCCTGTCTACCCGGCCTGCAACACCAACCCCCTCCGGCGCCAGGTCACGCTCGGCACGTCGGTCGGCTGGGCCGACATCTACCCGCCCAGCTACCCCGAGCAGTGGATCGACGTGACCGGCCTGCGCGGCTGCTTCGCCTACGTGCACATCGCCGACCCTGAGAACGGGGTCTACGAGTCCAACGAGGACAACAACGAGGCGCAGGTGGTCGTGCGGCTGCCTTTCCGCCTGGGAGAGCGCCGCCGGGGTTGCCGCGGGCGCGACCGCGGGCACGTGCACGATCCGCGCCAGTACCCCTGAGCCCACTCAGCCGGTCGGCCCGAAGCGCTCGGTGCGCACCCGCTCGGGCTGGAAGCCGTTCTCGAGCAGCAGTCGGCTCGCGGACTCGACGAACCCGTTCGAGCCGCATACGAAGGCGGTGCCGGCGGCGAAGTCCGGTTCGGCCACCAGCGACGCGTCGATCCGCCCGGTGTGGCCCGACCAGCCGGCAGGCGGCTCGCGTGTGAAGGTGACCCGGGCGTCGTCGCCCAGCTCGCCCTCGTAGATCACGTCCGCGGCCGTCCTGACCGAGTAGACGAGCCTCATCGGACGGTCCGGCATGGTGCGGCGCCGGTGGCGCATGATCGCCATCAGCGGCACCACGCCCGAGCCGCCGCCCACGAGCAGAACCGGGGCTTCGCCGCGCCACACGAAGTAGGAAGCGAACGGTCCGCGCACCTCGACCTGGTCGCCCTCCTCCACCACGTCGTGGAGGTAGGGCGATACCTCGCCGTCCGCGAGCCGGTCGACTGTGAGGCCGCCGTAGGAGTGCGCCATCGTGTAGGCGGCCTGCGGTTCCGCGCCTTCCAGCAGGGTGTCGACGGAGACACCCTCGAAGCTGGTGCCGAGCTTCGACCACTTGGTCACGCAGTGGATGTCGCAGGGGACGGTTTCCTGCGGAAGCTGGTGGAACTGCATCCAGTTCCACTCGCGCGGCTGGGCGACCATCCCGTCGATCTTCAGTGTCCATTCGGCGGTGTCGACCTGAGGCGTCGGGCCCGCCGTGAGCACCGGGAAGCCCGTCTCGATGTACTGGCCCGGCGGCAGGCGGTCGACGAACTCCTCCGGGACGCTGCGGCGGCGCGTGAAGCCGTGGGAGATGAAGTTGCTCACGGTGTGACGAGACTACCGAGATAGGTGAATCCCGAACGCCCGCGGCGCCGCGCAGACGGCCCGGGTGAGCGGGCCCGCCCGTCTGCCGGCTTCCTCCTCCTGCTCGCGGCGCACCAGCGCGCCGCGCACGAGCGACCCGCCCAGCCAGGCGATCGGCTCCGGCGGGACCCAGGCGCCGGCCTCCGCCTCCACGATCGGCAGGCGGGTGAGGTCGTCGGCGCGGCCCAGGGCCAGCGAGGCCAGCGTGCGCCCGGCCAGGTTCGAGGGCCCGACCCCGTTGCCGGTGAACCCAAGGGCAAAGTGGACGGGCGCGCCCGGCAGCGTCCCGATCTGGGGGATGTGGCTGGGGGAGACGTCGATCGGGCCGCCCCACGCGTGCGTGATGCGGCGGCTTTTCAGACCGGGGAAGAGGCGCAGCAACGCGGCATGGGCCGTCTTGGCCGCGTCCGGGTCGACCTCCACGCGCCCGTTCAGGCGGGAGCCGTAGGCCGGCCGGCCACCGCCCCAGCCGAGCAGGATCCGCCCGTCGCGCGTGGTGCGGAAGTAGTGGACCAGCGTGCGACCGTCGGTGATGCACTCGCCGCCGGTCCACCCGAGTTCCGCGACCACGTCCGGCACGGGCTCGGTCAGCACGATGTGGGACGAGGTGACGGTCAGGCGGGAGCGCAGCCGGCGCAGGGCGCGGGAGGCGGGGCCGACGGCCAGCACGGCTGCGCCGGCGCGCACGCTGCCGGCGTCGGTCTCGACGGTCACACCGTCGGGCGACGAGTCGAGCCGGCGCATGCGTGACCGCTCGTAGACGAGCGCGCCACGCTCGATCAGCCGCCGTCGCAGGCCCAACCCGAGGCGCGCCGGCTGGAGCGTGGCGAAGTCGGGGATGAAGACGCCGCGGCGAAACAGCGGCGACGCGCACCGCCGGCGCGCGTCGGCCTCCGAC
>JACCSF010000360.1 GCA_013813135.1 Thermoleophilaceae bacterium
ACAAGCTAGCCGACAACCCGGACAGCATCAAACCATAACTTTGGCTACACCAAACTACCACGAAAGGCCCGATCCCGCATCACAACTGGGATCGGGCCACAAACGGCCGAAAACTTGCGGCTAGAGCCCCAGCGTCTTCGCGATGATGTTCTTCTGGATCTCGGAGGTGCCGCCGTAGATCGTCCCGACGACGGCCGCGCGCAGGTAGCGCTCCATCGGGTACTCGGTGGCGTAGCCGTAGCCGCCCATGATCTGCATGCCCTCGAGCGCGCAGCGCTTGGCCAGCTCGGTGGCCGCCAGCTTGGCCATCGACGCTTCCTGGGGCAGCATGCGGCCCGGGTCCTCGTCGGTCAGCGACGCCACCCAGCGCACCAGCAGCCGCACCTGAGCGATGTCTGTCGCCAGGTCGGCGAACTTGTGTGAAATCGCCTGGAAAGTCCCCACCGGGCGGCCGAACTGGCGCCGCTCCTTGGCGTAGGCGAGAGCGTCGTCGAACGTGCGCTGCGTCAGCCCCAGCGCGGTGGCGGCCAGGATGGTGCGCTCGTAGTTGAGCCCCGCCATCAGCTGCGTCCAGCCGCTGCCGGCCGCGCCCAGCAGCGCCTCCTCGGGCACGCGCACGCCGCCGAGGTGGATCTCGTTGGTCTCCTCGCCGCCGAGCGTCGGGATCGGCGTGATCGTCATCCCGTCGGTGCCCCGCGGGACGAGGATCATCGACATGTCCTCGTGGCGCTCACCCGAGCCGGTGCGGCAGACGATCAGGATGTGGCTCGCCTTGTGGGCGTACGAGCACCACATCTTCGCCCCGTCGACCACCCACGAGCCGTTGTCGCGCCGGGCGCGCGTCTTGAGCGCGGCCACGTCCGAGCCCGCCTCTGGCTCGGACATCGCGATCGCGAGCGTGCCGCCGCCGAGGACGCGCTCGAACAGATCGCGCTTCTGCTCCTCGGTCCCGAAGCGGTTCAGCGCCCCGACCACGATCAGCGTCACGCCGTAGGCGGCCACCGGGATGCGCCCGCGCGCGGTTTCCTCGAGAAACAGCGTCGCGTCGAGGAAGCTGCCGCCGGACCCGCCGTACTGCTCGGGGATCTGAAGCCCGTACCAGCCCAGCTCGCCCATCCGAGCCGCGACCTCGTCGGAGTGGCCGTCCTCGGGCCGGTCGAGGCGCTCGCGCGCGGCGAAGTCGCGGATCGCCTCGACGAACGCCTCCTGCTCGAATGTGAGCTTCACGCCTACCCGACCGCTGCGCGGCCGGCCGAGGCGGCCGCCTGCGCCGAGGCGGGCTCGCGCGGCTTGAAGCGGTTGAGCTCGCGCAGCGCGATCACCATCTTGTGCACCTCGTCGGGCCCGTCCGCGATGCGCAGCCAGCGGCCCTGGCGCCACTGGGCGGCCAGCGGCACGTCGTCGGACATGCCGAGCGCGCCGTGCACCTGCATCGCCCTGTCCAGCACGCGCTGGTGCATCTGCGCCGCGATCACCTTGATCATCGAGATGTCCTGGCGGGCGGCGCGCTTGCCCTCCGTGTCCATCCTCCAGGCGGCGTGCAGCACCATCAGGCGCGCGGAGTCGATCTCCATGCGCGACTTCGCGATGAAGTCCTGGACGAACTGCTTCTCGGCCAGGGGGCCGCCGAAGGACTCGCGCTCGTGCGCCCGCCGGCACATCAGCTCGAAGGCGCGCTCCGCGGAGCCGATCGCACGCATGCAGTGGTGGATGCGGCCCGGACCGAGCCTGTCCTGAGCGATCGAGAAGCCGGCACCGCGCTCGCCGAGCACGTTGCCGGCGGGCACGCGACAGTCCTCGTAGAGAACCTCCCAGTGGCCCGGGCCCTCGTCGTGGCCCATGACCGGCACCGGCCGCACGCCGGTGAAGCCGGGCGTGTCGATCGGGACGAGGATCATGCTGGCGCGCTTGTGCGGCGGCGCGTCGGGGTCGGTCACGACCATCGCGATCGCCACCGAGGCGCCGTTGTAGCCGGAGGTGAACCACTTGTGCCCGTTGATGACCCACTCGTCGCCGTCGAGCTCCGCGCGCGACACGAGCCGGGTCGGATCCGAGCCGCTCGTGTTCGGCTCGGTCATCGAGAAGCACGAGCGAATCTCGCCGTCCAGCAGCGGCTGCAGCCAGCGCTCCTTCTGCTCCTCGGTCCCGTGCTCGGCGACGATCTCCATGTTGCCCGTGTCGGGGGCGGCGCAGTTGAAGACCGTCGGCGCCACGCCGCTGCGGCCCATCAGCTCGCAGAGCATCCCGTACTCCCAGTTGGTGAGGCCGGGGCCGAAGCGGTCGTCCGGCAGGAACAGGTTCCAGAGCCCCTCGGCCCTGGCGCGCTCGCGCAGCTCCACCACGATCTCGGGGTAGGCCACGCCCGCGCGGACCTCCCGGTCGGTGGCCTCCATGGCCTCGCGCTCGACGGGCTCGACGTGCTCCTCCATGAACTCGCGAATCCGGTCGAGGAGTACTGCCACGCGGTCCGACGGTGCGAAATCCATGGCACGGCAGCCTACCGCGCCGGGCGCAAGCGGCTGTCTTGGCCGGCCCGCAGCGATCGCCTAGAGTGGCCCGCCCGATGCCGAAGCTGCTCACCGCCAAGCGCGACCGGATCGCCTTCCTGACGATCAACCGGCCCGAGGCCAAGAACGCGATCGACCCGGCGACGCAACGAGCTGCTCTGGCAGGCGTGGGAGGACTTTCGCGACGACGACTCCGTCGATGTCGCGATCCTGACCGGCGCCGGCGACGCCTTCTGCTCCGGTGCCGACCTCAAGACGTACATCCCGCCCTGGATCCAGGACGCGACACCGCGCAAGGTGCGTGACAACGTCGCCACGGGCCTGGGCGGGCTCACGCACGGGCTGCACCGCATCCACAAGCCGACGATCGCCGCCGTCAACGGCTGGGCGCTCGCCGGCGGGCTCGAGCTCGCGCTGGCGTGCGACATCCGCATTGCCTCCGATCGCGCCCGGTTCGGCTCGTTCGAGGCACGCCGCGGCTATCACCATGGAGACGGCGGGAGCGTGCGACTGGTCAACGTCTGCGGAGCAGGTGGCCGGCCACATCCTGCGCAACTCGCAGACCGCGGTGCGCTCCGCGAAGGAGACGATCCTCGACGTGATCGGCAGGCCGCTCGACGACCAGCTTCGGCTGGAGGCACTGAACGCCTACGCGTGCGCCGATCCGGAGGAGACGATGGAGCTGCTGCGGCGCTTCTACGAGAAGACGGACGCCGGGCGCGCCTAGATCACTGATTCCTAATCGCCGGGGTCGGCGATTGGCCAGGTAGGGGCAAAGGGGGAGGCCGTCGAAGGTCGGCGTGTCTTTGCAACGTCGACCACGGAGGTGGCCAAGTGCCCGCCGACCTCGACGGCCTTCTGACCGCACTTTATGTGCTCGCCGACGATTTCCTGCCCAAGCGAGATCGCTCCCGTCCGGGGCGCAAGCCGAGGATCGCCGATGCCGAGGTGATCTGCTTGGCGGTGGCCCAGGTCTTGCTCGACTGCCCCAAGGAGCGGCGCTTCCTGCGCTTCGCCCGCCGGCGCCTGGGGAGCCTCTTCCCCTACATTCCCGGCCAGTCGGGCTACAACAAGCGCGTCCGGGCGCTGGCGCCGCAGATCGTCACCCTGCTCGGTTACCTGGCCCGGAGCTCGCCGTCTTGGTGCGACGGGCTGCGCCTGATCGATGCCACCCCGGTCCCCTGCGGGCAGTCGCGCGAGACCGTGAAGCGAAGCGAGTTCGCCGGTCATGCTGCCTATGGCTACTGCGCCGCGCACTCGCGCCACTTCTGGGGTTTTAAGCTCTATCTGCTCTGCGCCTGCGACGGTATGCCGATCGCCTTCGAGCTGGCCCCGGCCAACGCGCCCGAGCGCGAGGTCGTCGCCGAGCTGCTCGAGCGCGTCGACCTTGAGGGCTACACCGTACTCGGAGACAAGGGGCTTTCGGGGGCCGAGCTCGAGCAACTCGTCGAGGCCCTCGGCGGCGCCTTCCTGCGCCCCGACCGCCGCGACGAGGCGCCTCGGTTCGGAAACCTCGGCGGCGTTCGCCAGTGGATCGAGGCGATCTTCGACCAGCTCAAGGACCAGCTCTCGCTCGAGCGCCACGGCGCCCACACGTTGGCCGGCCTATGCGCCTGCATCGCCCAACGCCTGCTCGCCTTCGGCGCGGTCGTCTGGCACAACCGCGAGATCGGCGAGCCCGGCCGCAGCCTGATCGCCTATGACCACTGATGCCGCTGAATAGGAATCAGTCATCTAGCCCTGGAGCAGCCAGGCGATCAGCGCGGCGCCGGCGCCTCCAAGCGCGATCACCGCGACCAGCTTGATCGGGTTCGGGGGCTCGGCCGCGCCGGCCGTCGGACCCAGGTCGGCCTCGTGCAGCAGCTCGCGCGCGGCCGCCGCGCCGGCCTCGGGCACGAGCACGTCCCGCGGACCGGCTGCGAGGAAGTCCGGCACGTCGAAGCCGGCAGTGCGTCGCAGGAGGCTCGGCACGCCCTCCTCCAGCAGCAGCCCCTGGATCAGCTCCGCCTCCGCCTGATTGCGCCCGCCGGCCACACGCACCAGCTCGCCCTCGGTGTAGCGCGGGTCGATCTTGCGGGCGCGCTCGTGCGCGGCGCTGAGCGGCTCGTCGATCTGCTCGCCGCCGGGCGTCACGAGCGGCATCCCACAGCGGACGCAGAAAGCCTCGTCCCCGGCGGGAACGTCGCCGCACTCCGGGCACACGAGCTCATTCGGTTTCGAGGGGTTCCTCCTCGACCTTGCCGTCCGCGATCCGCCAGACGCGCACCTCCGGCTCGCCTGCCAGCGAGACGATCAGGTAGCACCAGTGTGGGTAGTGGGCCAGGTTGATGTCGGTCTGCGAGGGCTCGGCGGGGCTCTTGGGGTGCGAGTGGTAGATGCCGACCTCGAAGCCGTCGTCGTCGAGCTCGTTGGCGGCCCGCAGCGCGTCGAACTCGAACTCGTAGCCGTACGGCGAATGCCGCCTGTTCACGGCGCGAAAGACCTCTTCCACCACACCGTCGCGGGCGCGCAGGTACCCGCAGCACTCGTTGGGCGCCTCCTCCCGGGCGTGCGCCACGATCTCTGCCCGGTCGGCGCGGGAGATCCTCACCGGGGGAAGGCTAGTGTGCTCCCGCATGCGATCGACGCTCACCCGGCGCGGCGCGCTCGGCGGCGCGGC
>JACCSF010000187.1 GCA_013813135.1 Thermoleophilaceae bacterium
CTGGTCATCGGTCATCAGGACCAGGATGTTGGGCCGCGCCTGCGCCGCGGGAGCCAGGGCGAGCAGGAACACCAACGCGAGGACGATCCGGGCGCTCACGTGCCTGTGAACACGCGCGAGCAGGCGCAGGTGCGGTCCTAGGGCAGCTGCTTCTCCAGCTCCTTGAGCAGCTTCTCGGCCTCGCGCTGGGCGTCCTCGCCCTTCCCGCGCGCCTCGCGCTGCAGCTTGCGCAGCTTGCGGCGGATCTCCGACTCCGAGGCGCCCTGGTCGATCTCCTTCTGGAGCTCGGACGCCTGGTCTCGAATCTGCTGCGCGGCGTCCGTCGCCTCGTTGCGCAACTCGTTGGCCTTGTCCTGAGCGTCGTTGCTTCCGCAGCCGGCGGCGAGCAGCGCGGCCACCGCGGCGGCGAGCGCCGCGGCCCGCCGAATTCCCAAATCCGCCACGGGACCAGACTATCCACGCGGTACATTCGTGGGTCGGTTGACTTCCGATCCGCTCGCATCGTTCACCCCGCAGGTCCGTGACTGGTTCACGCGCTCCTTCGAGAGCCCCACGCAGGCGCAGGCGCAGGCGTGGCCCGCAATTGCGAGCGGCGAGAACGTGCTCGTGTCGGCGCCCACGGGCTCAGGCAAGACGCTGGCCGCGTTCCTCTGGGCGCTCGACCGGCTGGTGGCCGAGCCCGGACGCGGGCGGCTCGTCTACGTGTCGCCCCTGAAGGCGCTCTCGTACGACATCGAGAAGAACCTGCGCGCGCCGCTGAGAGGCATCGGCGGCGACATCTCGGTGGCGATCCGCACCGGCGACACTCCCCAGAAGGAGCGCCAGGCGATGCTACGCAAGCCGCCCGACGTGCTGATCACCACGCCCGAGTCGCTCTACCTGATGCTGACCTCCAAGGCGCGCGAGTTCCTCGCCGGGACCGACTCGGTGATCGTCGACGAGATCCACGCCGTGGCGCGCACCAAGCGCGGCGCGCACCTTGCGCTCACCCTGGAGCGGCTCGAGCACGTCGCGCGGAAGCCGCTCCAGCGCATCGGCCTCTCCGCCACTCAGCGGCCGCTCGAGGAGGTGGGCCGCTTCCTCGTGGGCACCGGGCGCGACTGCCGGATCGTCGACGCCGGCGTGCGCCAGCCGCTCGACCTCAAGATTCACGTGCCGGTGGACGACATGAGCGAGCCGGACGCGCACGACGTGACCGAGCCCGCCGTCGGCGGGATGGGCACCGCGGCCGGCGGCGGCGATCTCGTCGGCGACGGACTCGGGGCCCCGGCGCCGCCCGCCCGCTCGATCTGGCCGGCGATCTACCCCGAGCTGCTCGAGCTGGTGCGCAAGCACCGCTCCACGATCATCTTCGTCAACAGCAGGCGCGGCGCCGAGCGGCTGGCTGTACGGCTGAACGAGCTGGCGGCCGAGGACGACGACGGGGACGAGCCGACCTACATCGCCCGCGCCCACCACGGCTCGCTCGCCCGCGAGGAGCGGCTGGTGGTCGAGGACCTGCTCAAGTCGGGCGAGCTGCCCTGCCTGGTGGCCACGAGCTCACTCGAGCTCGGCATCGACATGGGCGCCGTGGACCTGGTCATCCAGGTCGAGTCGCCCAAGTCCGTCACGGCCGGGCTGCAGCGCATCGGCCGCGCCGGTCACGGCGTGGGCGAGGTCTCGCGCGGGCGCATCTTCCCCAAGTTCCGCGCCGACCTGGTCGAGTGCGCCGTTGTGGCCAAGCGGATGCGCGACGGCGACATCGAGTCGACCGTGGTTCCGCGCAACCCGCTCGACGTGCTCGCCCAGCAGATCGTCGCGGCCACCGCTCCCGGCGACGAGTGGAAGGTCTCCGAGCTGCACGACATGGTGCGGCGTGCCTACCCGTTCGCAGAGCTGTCGCGTGAGTTGCTCGACTCCGTGCTCGACATGCTCGACGGGCGCTACCCCTCCGAGCAGTTCGCGGAGCTGCGGCCGCGCATCGTGTGGGACCGCGTGGAGGACACCATCCGCGCGCGCAAGGGCGCGCTCCAGCTCGCGGTAACCAACGCCGGCACGATCCCCGACCGCGGGCTCTACGGGGTGCACCTGCCAGACGGGCGCCGCGTCGGCGAGCTCGACGAGGAGATGGTCTATGAGGCGCGCCCGGGGCAGACGTTCCTGCTCGGCGCCTCGACGTGGCGCATCGAGGAGATCACCCGCGACCGCGTGATCGTGACGCCGGCGCCCGGCGCCCCTGGCGCGGTGCCGTTCTGGAAGGGCGACGGCATCGGCCGCCCCAAGGAGCTGGGCGAGGCGATCGGGGCGTTCGTGCGCCAGGCGGTCGACCAGGACCCGGCCGAGCTGGCGGTGGACTACGACCTGGACGACAGGGCAGCGCGCAACCTGTCCGCCTTCTTGCGCGAGCAGCGCGACGCCACGCGTGTGGTGCCCAGCGACCGCACGATCGTGATCGAGCGCTTCCGCGACGAGATCGGCGACTGGCGCCTATGCGTGCTCTCCCCCTACGGCGGCCGCGTCCATGCCGCCTGGGCGCTCGCCCTCTCCGCGCGCATCCGCGACGAGTTCGGGCTCGAGTCGGACGCGATCTGGTCGGACGACGGGATCATCGTTCACCTACCCGACGCCGACGAAGCGCCGGCGGCCGAGCTGGTGCTGGTGGCGCCGGACGAGCTGGAGGAGCTGGTGGTGCGCGAGCTGTCCGGGTCTGCGCTGTTCGGCGCGCGCTTTCGCGAGAACGCGGCGCGCGCGCTGCTGCTGCCGCGCGCGCGGCCCGGAAGGCGCACGCCGCTCTGGCAGCAGCGGCTCAAGGCGCAGTCGCTGCTCGAGGTGGCCAAGCGCTACGGCCAGTTCCCGATCGTGCTCGAGACCTACCGCGAGTGCCTGCGCGACGTGTTCGACCTCCCCGGGCTCGAAACGCTCCTGCGTGGCCTCCACACGCGCGAGCTGTCGCTGGTCGAGGTCGAGACCCAGCGCGCCTCCCCATTCGCCTCCTCGCTGCTGTTCGACTACGTCGCCACCTACATGTACGAGGGCGACGCGCCCAACGCCGAGCGGCGTGCCGCGGCGCTGTCGCTCGACCGCGACCTGCTGCGCGAGCTGCTCGGCCAGGAGGAGCTGCGCGACCTGATCGATCCCGCCGCCCTGGCCGAGGTGGAAGCCGACCTCCAGCGCACCAGCGAGCGCACCCGCGCCGCCAACGTCGACGGGATGCACGACGTGCTGCGCGCACTCGGCGACCTCACCGCCGACGAGGCCCAGGCACGCTGCCTTCCGGCGGTGTCGGCGCCTCGCATGCTGGCCGAGCTCGAGAAGCAGCGGCGCGCTGTCCGGATGCGGATCGCCGGCGAGGAGCGCTGGCTCGCCGCCGAGGACGCGGGCCTCTACCGCGACGCGCTCGGCGCCGTGCCGCCGGGCGGACTGCCGGAAGTCTTCCTGGAGGCGGTCGAGGAGCCACTGGTGCGCCTGACGCGCCGCTACGCGCGCACGCACGGGCCGTTCACCACACCTGAGGTGTCCGAGCGCTACGCGATGGATCCGGCGCCGGTGCTGCGCGATCTCGAGCGCGCCGGCGACCTCGTGCAGGGCGAGCTGCGCCCAGGCGGGAGCGGGCGCGAGTGGTGCGACCCCGAGATGCTGCGCCGACTGCGCCGCGCCTCGCTGGCGACGCTGCGCAAGGAGGTCGAGCCGGCCGAGCAGCGGGCGCTGGCCCGGTTCCTGCCGGCGTGGCAGGGCGTGGACACCGCCCCCCCGGGCGGCGCCGGCGTCGACCGGCTGCGTGAGCTGCTCGTCCCGCTGCAGGGTGTTGCGCTGGCCCCAGCGGTGTGGGAGCGCGACGTGCTGCCGCGGCGCGTGGGCGCCTACTCGCCGGCCTGGATGGACCAGCTCTGCGCCAGCGGCGAGCTCGTGTGGGTGGGCGCGGGGGCTGTCGGCCGGCGCTCGGGCCGGGTGGCGCTCTACTTCCGCGAGGACGCACGCTGGCTCGGCCCGCCGCAGGTCAAGGGCGATCCGCCCTCCGAGCCGCTTCACGAGGCGCTGCGCGAGCGCCTCGCGGGCGGCGCCGCGTTCTGGACCGACCTGTTGGCCGACCTCGCGAGCACCGAGCCGGTCGAGCTCCAGGAGGCGCTCTGGGACCTGGTCTGGGCCGGCGAGGTCACCAACGACGCGTTTGCTCCCCTGCGCGCGCCGCGACTCGCCCTGGCCCGGGAGGGTGGCGAT
>JACCSF010000198.1 GCA_013813135.1 Thermoleophilaceae bacterium
GCAGAACGCTGTCACCCGCAGGGCCCATTGGCTAGCCCGCGGCGACAGACGGTGACGCTCCAGCGACGCCAGAAAACCGTCACCTACGTCGCGCTGGCCGCTCGGGGCTCGACACCGGCCGAGACTCTGTGCCCTACATCGCCAGCTGGCAGGGCGACCAGGCGCTCGGACAGCTACAGCGCACCGCCGAGCTGATCGACGGACTGGCTCGGGTGGATAGAGCAGGCTGTCGCCCCCAAGGCCGAGCCCGAGTCGGAACTCGCGCTGCGAGACGCCGCCTAGCCCTCTCGTGGTGGAGCTGCGCTGACTCGCGGCCCATGGTCGCCCGCTGCGCGGGCGGTTGGGGGCCGCAGCGCAGCCCACCACTCGAGGAGGTCCGTCCCGATGGCGTTCGACGACCCGCCGACGCGCAAGCAGCTCAACTACCTACGCTCGCTCGCCGAACAGACCGCCACCACGTTCTCGCCGCCCAGCACGCGCCTCCAAGCCCGCCGCGAGATCGACCGGCTCAAGCGACTGTCACGATCGAGCCGCCACGAGCGCCGCGAGGGCCGCCGCGCCGTCAGCCGCGGGCTCGCCGAGCAGCAGCCGGCAAGCACAGTCCGCGACGACGAAATCGCCGGCTACGGCAGCCAGGCACGCTGGGCCTAGCGGGCTGTGAAAGCCGATCACCGAAGTCCGCCACCAGCGGCACCCGCAGTCCTGGCCGCCGCGCCAAGTGATCAGTCCGAAGGCACACGTACCCTAATTGGGTTCCAGCAAATAGCGGCCCCGGCGACGCGCAAACGCCCCGGGGCCCGGCACGGAAGAAAGGTCCTTCCATGCAGACCCACCGTACCGACGGCGACGACTTGGCGCCCCGTAGCGCCAACCCGTCGCCGCCAATAGGGCACGTCCACGGGCTCGGCGAGAGCCACGCGTTGCGGGTGGATCTCGAGCCCGTCCAGCTGCCCTGGCTGGCCGACGAGGTCGACACGCTGCGCCGCTGCATCATCGGTGAACTCGCGCGCGACGGCGGTCGCTCCAACGATCTCCCCGCGCAGTCAATGGAACGCCCTTGGTCCGACGCGGACGCCGAGCTGCACCGGCGCGTCTACCAGCTCCGAGTGCTCGTCATGATCCGCGAACAGCTGCCGGTCAGCATCCCGGTCGTCGCCGCCTGCGTCACGAGTCCCTGGGACCAACCGAGCGATCTCGCCCTGGAGCTGGCGCGCATCACCGCGCCGGTCACCGTGGTCGGGCCCGCGCGCGGGATGCTGGTTCTCATCCGCGGCGCCGCGCGCAACGTCGCCAACGCGCTCGCCGAAGCGCTCGAAGGTCCGCAACGCGAAACACGGCCCAGGACCAACAGCTACGCGGCGCACTGGCCCGAGTGGCTCCGCGTCACCAGTCCAGTCGCCAACAGGCTGCGCGCCATAGCAGCTGCCGCACACGCGTTCACCGACACCTACGTCACCGCCGTCGCCCAGCAGTCCTACAGCTTCGACCCCGAGCACCACCCGGTCTACCCCGATGAGCTGTGGTAGCCAGGGGCCCCAGACCACGGCTGATCAGTTCGGCGATCGCCACCCGCGCCGTGGCTCGCCTCACGCACGCAACATGGGAAGCGTGTCGTGCCGGTAACTGAGGCATGGCACGTCGCCCGAACACTGCGTGCGATGGAGCTGCTCGCCCTAGGCCCACGCTCGGCGCCCGAGCTGGCCGACGCGCTCGGCGTCCACGTCCGCACCGCCCGCCGCATCCTCAAGCGCTTGGAGTCCGAGGGCTACGTCGCGCTGGGCCGCGACCGCCGCCGGCGCTACCACCCCACCATGCGGATCGTCGCGGTCGCAGGCCAAGTCGTCGAACGCGCCGAACTGACCCACACCGCACTCCCACAAGTGAGAGCCCTACGCGACGAACTCGGCGAGGACTGTCACCTGGGCGTGCCGAGCCATCTGTCCGTCCTCTGCCTAGTCCACGCAAATGGGCATCGGGACAGCAGCCGCCCGCCCCAGCTGCGGGAGCTCGTACCTTGCCACTGCACCGCGACGGGCAAGGCGCTGCTGGCCTGGCGCGAACCCTGGCGCGAGGCGATCCTGACGCAGCCGCTGGCGTCGTTCACAGAGCGCACCACGACCGGACCCGAGTGGTTGCGCAGGGAACTTGGTCGCACGGTCGCGCGTGGCTACTCGATCGAGGATCGTGAGTTCGACCCGGACGCCCGCGGAGTAGCAGCACCCGTCTTCTCGGACACCGGCGAGGCCGTGGCGGCTCTGGCCATGGTCGCGCCCGCCTCGCGCCTGCCGGCAGAGCGCTACCGCGACATCGGAGGGGCCGTGATGCACGCCGCCCGAGCGCTCACCCAACAGCTCCGATCGGACGACCAAACTCAGTCGTAGCATCAACCGATCGGCCGATGCCGATTCCGGCGCCGCTACCGGCTGGCGATGCGTCGCCCGCCTGCGACGAGCGCTCGGGCTCGAAGTGGTCGCACCGCCTGGGCACGGCCCGCCCACCTCCACCGGCAGAACCCGCTTCCTTCCACGGCAGTGCTGGTGCTCCCCGCGAGCGCAGTGTGCGGCCGCACGCCCGGCCTGCAAGGACCGCGCTTCGCGCCGGCTGTGCCGGTCCCTGACGGGACGGCCCTCCGCGGGCCCTCGCCTGCGGCCTCGGGTTCCGGCCGGGCTCGCCAGCGGCCGCCTGGCGCTTCTCGTGGAGCACCAACCGAACCGGGAAGGAGCAGCAATGGGCGACGCCACGAGCGGCGAGGAAACCGGCGAGGCCAGGGTTCTCGGCAGCTACAACTGCGACGAAGGCCCCCGACAGCTAGTCGCCCAACGGATTCGCGGCAAGGTCGCCGTCAGCGATGTGCCAGCCGGCGACGAAGGCAGGGTCTACCTCGTCGCCAGACACGTCCCCGCCATGGCCGAACTGCACGGGCTCGTGGCCGACTACCTCGCCTTAGCGGCCGAGCTCGGGCGCCCACCCCTGCAACGCGACTGGATCTTCGAAAAATAGCGGCCCCTACAGCCGCAGGCCTCCGAAGCGACCGTGAAGGGGGGCTGGTTTGTGCGCTGCGGGTCTCTCTAAGGCGAGCCCATGTTGCGCTCCAGGTCGCATCTTCACCTCGTGTCGTTCGCCCGCGGCGACGGCGAGACCTACTCGGTCATCTGCCGATGTGCGGGTTGTGGATCGCGCGCGGCCGACCTCGGATTGGTCCCCGATGTTTGAGCCGCTACCGCGCCGAGCGCTCACGGGACACCGCCCGGCTCGTCGCCCTGGCGGGCGATCTGCTGCCCAAGCTCGACCAGCCGTTAGCCGGCTGGCCCCCCGAGCTAGGTCACCAGCTGGTCCGCAACCTGGCCGCCCAGGCGTTGTGGGATCCCCGCCCGGCTGGCGGTCGCGGTGCTTGGTAGGTGGCTGCGGTCGCCACCCTCTCCGACGGGCTCGACATTTGATCGAGGTTATGTGCACTCCCCAGAGGGGAACTTGCGTTTCAGGGAGTCCACCAGTTGAGCCGACTTGCGCACTCGACCAGCGCGCCCGCCGCCGCGGGGGGCGGTCGAGTGTCGCAGCCACCACCTGGTGGCGGCCAGCCTGACGCCCGGGCCAAGCCTCCGAGCCTGGCCGCACGGCACGGCCGGCGGCGGGAGGGGGGGCCGTTTTTTGAGGTACGGGGCTCTCTAGGGATAGTGGGACGCATCAGCGCAGCATCCGACCCCGGCCGCCAGCGCACGGACGAGCTGTTGGACTGGCTGCTGCGCAACGGCCGCCGTGAAGAGATCTGCACAACGGTTGGCAGCGCGACCGGCGCGCCGCACGAGCTGGTCGAGGACGCC
>JACCSF010000216.1 GCA_013813135.1 Thermoleophilaceae bacterium
CAATACGACCGCAGTTTCGACGCTGGTGGGCTGGTCAGCCTTGCCCCGTCGAGCACCGTGGACGTGACGCTTGTGGACCAGACCGCGGGCTCGACGTCCGCGCTCCCGAGCGAGACGCTCGACTTCGACGACTTGGTGTTCGCCACAAGGGGCGTGGGAGTGCCGGCCGGTGTACTTAGTTCCGGCCACACCTATGCGCTGCAGCTTGAGACGACGACAACGACGACTGTGCTGGGGGCCGGGGTGGTCGGCCAGTCGTACACCCGCTTCGACAACGTGCGCCTCGCCGTCGACCAGGCCGGATCAGGCGGCGGAGGCGGCGGCGGCGGAGACACCCCAATCGTCTCCCCCGGGGTGACCATTGTGCGCGCTTCGCTGTCGAACAGCGAGATCAACTCGCTGTTCAACCGCTACGACGAGAACACCGAGGTCGGCCGCGGCCCGGGCGGGTCACTGGTCCCGCTGGCGCGGTGCACCATCGTCGGCACTTCTGGCGGCGATCGGATCAAGGGCACCCGCGGCAACGACGTGATCTGCGGCCTCGGCGGCGACGACGTCATCAACGGCGCCGGCGGCATCGACATCATCGACGGCGCGAACGGCAACGACCGCCTCAGCGGCGGCTCCGCGAAGGACAAGTTGATCGGCCTGCGAGGTAACGATCGACTGAACGGCAACGCGGGCAGCGACCGAGGAGGCGGCGGCGCGGGGAACGACCGCGCAAGCGGCTCCTCCGGGAAGGACCGCATCGGTGGCGGGTCGGGCAAAGACCGCCTAAGCGGCGGCAACGGCCGCGACCGTCTGAACGGCGGCAAGGGCAACGACCGCATCAGCGCCCGTGACCGCACCCGCGACAGCGTCAACGGCGGAAACGGCCGGGACCGCGCTACCGTGGACCGCCTCGGCCGCGGGGTCCGCCGCACAACGAGGGCGCTGCGCGTAACCGACCGCGTGCGCCGAGTCGAGCGGCTGCGCTAAACGAACAAGCAGCTCCGCCGAGGCCCGCCAGTGGCCTCGGCGGAGCCTGCAACTGCAGGCCGCCTACGAACCAACCCGCGCCTGGCGACGGAGCCCGAGAGCCAAATCAACGCCACAGACTATGGCGAGCAGGTGCAGCTCGACGACCTTCTACTGCATCAGCGGACGCGCTTGGGCGACTCGGCCGATCAACGGGTTTCACAGTCGCGATGAGCCACAAGCGATTGTGGCCACCCCTCGGCGTTGCCGTCGGGCACGTCAGTACGACCTTATAAGTGCCATTGCGAGCCACGCGCCTAGCGATCCAGCAGGAGACACCTTGAGCGCGAAGATCGCCGAGCCGGCGTTCCCCCCGGTATTGGTCAGCGCGAGCCGCTGGCGTCGACCCTCGCCCTGGGCGCTCACGAGTCTGGCGGCGAGGAGGTGCATAACCCTGCAGGTGACCAACGCCCGGCGGGCAAGCTCCGGCGCGTCGCGAGCGACGCGTCGAGCTTGATCCCGGTGCCCTCGAGGATCTTGTGCAGCCGCGTGGCCTCCCCTGGCGCTCCTGAACTTGGGCGTGAAGCAGTAGCGCCGACGCCGCACGCCCTGGCGACTCCTATCGGCGCAAAGGAGTAGCGGAGCGACCGGCCTCGGCGCCGGCGCTATTCCTCGGCGCCGGAGCCGCGAATGCGTGGCGTGGCCCGGCGCAGTTGGTCCTGGTCAGGTGGGATAGCGGGCCGGTCCTCCCGAGAGCGCTGCTTTCGCGGAATGCAGCGCTCTCAACTTTTGGCCGCTGGCGCTGCGACACGCGGCCCCGTTCGTGGGCCAGCGGTTTCTTTTCGAGGCGGGGTCGCACGCGGGCGAGCCGCGGCTGTTGGAACTCTTCGGGGAGCAGCGAGACTCTGCCAGATGTCCGCTGCTGCTTTCGCTAGCGCTGGGAGTGGCGGTCAGTCCCGGAATGGTCCGGGATCCGCGGGGACGTCGACGGCGTTCTGTTGGAGGGCGGCGAGGGGAGCGATCTCGAGGGCCCGTTCGTGGGTCGAGGTCAGCACTACGTAGGCGGCTGCACCGTCCTCGTGGGCCCGCAGCCAGTTCACCGCGGTCACACACCAACGGTCGCCGGGCACGAGCCCGGGAAAGCCGTACCGAGGCACCGGAGTGCTCAGGTCGTTGCCGATAAGACGCTGGTGCTCGAGAAACTCCGACGTGACCACCGCGCAGATCGTGTGGCTCCCCCGGTCCTCAGGACCGGTGCGGCAGCACCCGTCCCGGTAAAAGCCGGTGACGGGGTCGGTCCCGCAGGGCTCCAACTCTCCGCCCAGCACATTGCGATCGGTCATCGAAGCAGTATGCCGCGGCCAGGTGTTCATCGATCAGAACCGCGTCCATCCACCTTCGCTGTTCGCGAGGAGCCGGCGTCCCCGTCGGCGAGGTGGTTACTCCTCCGTATGACAACGACCTAAACCCCCGTACCGAAGCCGCTCGGTAACGCTTCCGGGGGCGCCGAGCAACATCGATGCGCACCCTGCGCTGGAACCCTGGCGGCGTTCCAAGACGAACCAGCCGACGCTCCATGGGGTCTAGGATCGCTTGGGGTGGCTAGCGGTCACGGCGGCGTTGTAGCGGTGGGCGGGCTGGCCGGCGTCGCAGGCCGTCTCGCCGCCAAGACCTGGTGCGTCGGATGAAATGATTGTGCGTTTTCAGGACCAGTCCTGCAGAGACTCCCGTCGTCGTCAGCCACGGCCACCCCGACCACCATGGCCTGCTTGACCCGGTGCACGCCGACGTGCCGCTGTTCATGGGCGCCGTAGCGAATCGCATCCTGCGCGAGTCAACCGTCTTCACCGGCTGCACGCCACCACGGGTGCTCGCCGCACCTGAGCGCCTCATTCGGCCCCTTCCACATCACGCCCCACCTGGCCGACCATTCCGGCTTCGACGCCTACTCGCTGCTGGTCGAGGCAGACGGCCGACTCTACTCGAAGTCGAGCTCTGGGCCCAGGTAGGGCAGATCGAGGGGGGCCGGCGCGTCTGTGGCCAGCGACGCGGCCGTCTCGGTGGCGTGTTCCCACGCGCGGCGTTCGGCGCGGTCGGCGGGCGCCTCGGGGCTGGGCAGCTGCTCGTAGCGTTGGCGGTAGCCCGCGAGCGCCCCGGCCGCCCTGTCCCACCGCTCGGATTCCAGCAGCGACGCGGGCCGCTTCCCGATCCGCTCGAGGAGGTCTTGGGAGGGCTCGTAGGCCGCGCGGGTGATCGCCTCCTCGAGCGCCCGGGCGCGGCGGGTCGCGAGCTCCTGTTCGATGACGGTGGCCTGGGCGAGCTCGACGCCGTGGCGCTCGAGCCACTTTTCCCCCGCCACCTGGCCGGCCCCGACGCTCGCGGCGAGCTCGCCGTGGGCCGCCCGGTTGTTGGCCAGGACCTGTTGGTCGCGGGCGATCCGCCCGTCGAGCTCGGTCCGCCGTTTGCGTTGAAGGGCCCCGAGCTCGGCGCGCTCGGCCTCACAGGCCGCCAGTCGCTGTTCGCAGGCCTGGATGCGGTCGGTCTGACGGTGAAGCTCGGCGGCCTCGTGGTCTGCCTGGCGCACCTCGGCCGGGAAGCTGGCCAGCAGCTCCTCGAGGCGCCCCGCGCGCTGGGCCAGCTCGGCGTCTGGCAGCTCGCGCAGGACCTGGTCGTTCTCGTGGACGTCGAGGGCCATCTGCTGGGCGCGCTCGCGGCCGAGCGTACGCGCGAGGCGCTCACGCACCTCGGTGCGGTCCTGGCCGGAGATCTCGAGCCCGAGCTCGAGCTGGGCGGCGGCCGGCTCGCCGGCGTTGACATAGAAGCGGCATTCCTGACGGTGGCGCGAGAGGGCGGTGTAGCCAAGCTCGCGGTAGTGGTCCTCTGAGCCGAGAACATAGGTCCGGTCGGCGCTCATGCCCTGGGACTTGTGCACCGTCATGGCGTAGCCCAGCGCGAGGTGGCCGTCTTCGATGTAGGACGCCGGCAGCACCCGTTCGCCCTGCCCGTCGATCTCGACCCGCAGCGAGAAGCTGTCGGGCTCCAGCGCGGTGACGGTGCCGCGGTGGCCGTTGAGAACCCCGATGTCGCGCTCGCGGTTCTCGAGGCACAGCACGCGGTCGCCTTCGCTGTAGCGCACCCCACCGAGCTCGAGCGCCTGGGCGCCGAGGCGCCCGGTGTGGCGGGCGTAGGCCTGCGCCCGGGCGTTGAGCTCGGCGGCCGCCTCGCGCGTCGGGGCGAGCATCACCGCCTCCGCCTGGCGGCCGTCGACCCTAGCGGCGGCGGCGAGCTGTTCGCGGCCCTGCGCCCAGTCAGACACCAGCCGGGCATAGGTGGCGTCGTGGCCGCGCTCGAGCACCAGCCGCCCGCCCTGATCGGCGAAATCAAGCCAGCCCTGCGGTCGCCCTGCGCGCAGCTCTCGCTGGAGCGCGAACTCGGCCGTGTCGACCAGCCGGCGCGACTCGGTCAGCTCACAAGCCCCGAGCCGCTCGGCGAGGCCGCGAAACGCCCCGCCGGCGTCGATCTCGGGCAGCTGGCCGTCGTCCCCCACGAGCACCAGCTTCGCTGCGCTGCGCTCGCATTCCGCGACCATCCGGGCCATCTGGCGGGTCGGGACCATGCCCGCCTCGTCGACGACGAGCACGGTGTGCGCCGCCAGCCCATAGCCGCGGTCGAAGTCGTTGAGCAGCCCCGCGATCGTCCACGACTCGATCCCCGCCTGGGCCGCCAGCTCGACCTTCGCCCGCGCCGCCAGCGTCGCCCCCTGCGTCGTAAAGCCGCGCTCGCTCTCGGCAAGCCGCGGCGTAATCCGGGCGGATGATCCGCGGGCGGCGGCAGCGGCGGTCGCGCGGGTTCGTGCGATCCTCGCCGAGGCCGGGGAGGATCCTGAGGGACCGCTCCTGATCGAGCGCTATGTGCCTG
>JACCSF010000228.1 GCA_013813135.1 Thermoleophilaceae bacterium
GGCGAGAGCGCCGCTCGCGAACTGCGACGCGAGACGGGGCGCGAGGCCAAGGGCGGCAGCATCCCAGCCGTGCTCGCGGCCGTGGTCGGCGCGGCGCTGCTGCTCGCAATCGCAACCTTGGCGGCGCTCCTCCGACGACAGCGTCGGCTGTCTACCGATCCCGCGCGATAAGCGCGCACCGAGGCAGGCCTGGTACGTCGCGAGTGCGTGAACGCCCAGGACTGAACCAGCGGCACTCGGCGGGACGGGTGTGGCGGCTCGAGGTCACGCCGGGCGACCTGTCGCCGCGTGAACGGTGGCTTAGAGGCGGACGACGAGTGGGGGTATCTCGAAGCCGCCGAACTTGACCTCAGACCTTCGTGTTGCGTCCGAAAAAACCCAGGTATCGCAATTCCACCGATGCGGGTCCCGCTGGTGAGCAGCAAGGGTCCGGGCGAGGCACGTCGCGCGCGCCGAAGCGATGCCTGAGCTGGCACCGCCGATGTGTGCCGAGTTCGCCGGCGATACGGGGCATGCCCGTGCCGCTGACAGGACGCTTGACACCGGCGTTCAATTCAGTTCACCACGAGGCTTCCCCGCTGACCCGCCTGCCAGTGACCCGGGATGGCGCACAGGAACCAGTACCTGCCCGGCTTCAGCTCGAGCGTGGCCCTGGCTGTCTTGTTGGCGTCGTTGCTAAGACCGCCGATCACCTGCGTGCCGCCGAGGTCCTTCGAGTCGCGGCCGAAGCAGCACTTCTCGCCAGTCTGGATGCGCACGTTGTGACCGAGATCGGATGGGTTGTGGAACACGAGCGTGACCTTGCCGGCCTTGGCCGTCAGGCGCTTCTTGTCCCATGACCAGTTTCCGGGCGTCGAGGTGTCGGTGATCTTCAGGACCGTCACGTGCTCCGCCGCCTTCGACTCCGCCGCCGAGGCGGGCTCGGAACTGTCCTCTCCACCTCCGCAGGCTCCGGTCAGTGCCACCACCGGGAGCGCTGCAACGCACAGCCATGCTCTCGCTCTCATTTCGTGAACCTCCTTCGGTCAGTGCAGGACGATCCGGATGCTCATCTCCGTCGGGCTCGTGTTCTCGCCGAACACTTGCCCGCGGGCCTTGCGGTAGCGCCCCGTGCCTCCGGTAACCGCGAGCTCGAAGGGCTCGCCGGCGGCGGCGAGGCCTTGGACTGAGATCTGGCCGCCGGGGAGCGAGTTCGTGCCGAGGCAATGCAGCGTGGTGGCGCCGGACGTAATCCGTGTGACGGTGCAGGTGCCGCCGTCTTCGCCGACCTTCTCGCCGTTCTGGTAGAGGTCGTTGCTGAACACGATCTCGTCGTCGACGCTGAAGCCGGGCGCCCCTTGGTCGACAAGGTCCTGGTGCACCTGCTTCGTGGTGAGGCGGATGACCTGCCCGCCCCCGTCGTCCTGCGAGCTCGTATCTGACGCGGCGCCTGCCGCCATCACCCCTGCCGCTATGAGCAGCAAGGCGAGTGCGGCGACCGTGTGGAGCTTCCTACTCACGTGCTTCGCCTCCTTTTCGTGATGCCATCGTCGTGTTGCGTCGAGCCGTCGTCGCTTTCGTGCGGGTCGGGCGTCGGCCCAAGCCAGCGGAGGATCAGCGCGCCGACCTGGGAGACGTCGCGGACCTGGCGGCGGCGCGATAGGCGCGGCTGCTCAATCACGGCGTCACGCTCCAGGCGGCGCACCCGGACGATGAAGGTCTCGTCTGGTGTGGGCACGGCGGGAGCATCCGCCGGGCCGGCAAACTCCCGGTAAACGCCGCCCAACGGTGGTACGTTCGCCGTGGAGGCTTGCGGTGGATTTCGGGATCCTTGGCCCGTTGGAAGCGCGAGACGGCGGTGTCGCCGTTGCCCTCGGCGGCGTGCAGCAGCGTTCGCTGCTCGCGGTCCTCTTGCTCAATGCGAACGAGCTGGTTCCGACGGACCGGCTCGTGGACGAGTTGTGGGGGGAGGAGCCGCCGAAGGCGGCCGTCAAGACGGTGCAGGTCTATGTGTCCCGGTTGCGGAAGCAGTTGGGCGCGGAGGCGTTGGTCACGTCCCCACCGGGCTACCTGCTGCGAGTAGCGCCCGAGCGCATCGACCTGCACCGCTTCGAGCGACTGGCCGGCGAGGGCCGGCAAGCGCTGGCCGCAGGGGATGCTGCAACCGCGGCCAAGCGGCTGGATGAGGCACTGTCGTTATGGCGCGGCGCGCCGCTGTCGGAGTTTGCCTACGAGCCGTTCGCGCAGGCCGAGGCAGCACGGCTCGAGGAGCTGCGGCTGGCGACCGTCGAGGATCGAGTCGAGGCGGACCTGCGCTGCGGGCGGGCGACGGAGCTGGTGGGAGAGCTGCAGGGGCTCGCCGCCCGTCATCCGCTTAGGGAGCGGCTGCGTGGCCAGCTGATGCTGGCGCTCTATCGCTCCAGACGCCAAGCGGAGGCCCTGGACGTCTACCGCGATACGCGCACAACGCTGGTGGAGGAGCTCGGCATCGAGCCGAGCGGGGGCCTCCAGGGGTCCGACCGGCGCCGCTCGCGGCTGGCGCGTTCGTGGGTCGTGGGGCGGAGCTTGCGGCGCTGATCGGTGCCCTGGGGGAGGCAGAGGCGGGACGCGGCAGCGTCTTCCTGCTCTCGGGCGAGCCGGGTATCGGCAAGAGCCGGCTGGCGGACGAGGCGGCAGCGCATGCGCGCGGCCGCGGTCTGCTGGTGTTGCGTGGCCGCTGCTGGGAAGCGGGGGGCGCCCCCGGCTACTGGCCCTGGGTGCAGGTGCTCCGCGCGTACGCGCGCGGGGCCGAGCCCTATGAGTTGCGTGGGCTGCTCGGAGCCGGCGCGCCAGAGCTCGCGGAGCTGCTTCCGGAGTTGCGCGAGCTCGTCGGCGATCTACCCCGCCCGGCGGTACATGACCCGGAGGCACTGCGCTTTCGGCTGTTCGACGCGGTCGCCGTCTTCCTTCGCGCCGTCGCCGACGAGCGCGCCCTGCTGGTCGTGCTGGACGACCTCCACGCGGCCGACGAGCCCTCGCTGCTGTTGCTCGAGTTCCTTGCCGGCAGCACTCGGGACGCCCGCGTCGCGGTGCTCGGCGCGTACCGCGACACCGAGACGGAGCCTGGTCACCCGCTCAACCGGCTGATCGGTGACATGGTCAGAGAGCCGGCCGTGGGACGGATCTCGCTGGGCGGGCTCGGGCGCGAGGAGGTCGGAGAGTACGTCGAGCTGAGTGCCGGCCGCCGGGCACCGGAGCCCGTGGTCGAGGCAATCCACGAACGCACCGCCGGAAACCCGCTGTTCGTCGTGGAGACCATGCGGCTCCTGGCTGCAGAGGGTCGGCTGGACCGCGCCGACGCGGGGACGATCGTTCCGGCCGGTGTGGGCCAGGCGATCGACCGCCGCTTGGAGCGCCTTTCGGAGGCAGCGCGGGGGGCGCTGACGATCGCTTCGGTTCTCGGGCGCGAGTTCGATCCCGCAGTGCTCGAGCGCCTCGACCACGATGACGACGTGGCCGGCGCCCTTGACGAGGCGATCGCGGCGAGGCTGGTCACGGCGTCTCCCCGGGCGC
The DNA here is from genome assembly GCA_013813135.1 of Thermoleophilaceae bacterium. Classification (GTDB taxonomy): domain Bacteria; phylum Actinomycetota; class Thermoleophilia; order Solirubrobacterales; family Thermoleophilaceae; genus JACVRW01. The sequence goes on from JACCSF010000228.1 coordinate 3,532, forward strand.
CTGGGCTGTTGCGCTTCTCGCACGCTCTGGTGCGTGACGCGCTCTACGGCGCGATCCCCGCGCGCCGGCGGCGCGATCTGCACGGGCGGGTCGGGATGGAGCTGGAGCGCCGCCATAGGGCCGAGCCCGGGCCGCACTTCGCCAAGCTCGCCCAGCACTTCTTCGAGGCGGCAGCCACGGAGGAGGCGGTCGAGTACGCCGAGCTCGGAGCCGAACACGCCGTCTCACAGCTCGCCTACGAGGAGGCCTCCAGGCTCTACCGCCTCGCACTGCGGGCGTTTGAGCGGGGCGGCGCCACAGACGAGAGCCGCCTCTGTGGCCTGCTGCTGGGCTTGGGCGGCCCAGGCGCGCGCCGGCGAGGAGGCCGGCGCGAAGGAAACCTTCCTGCGCGCGGCCGAGGTCGCCCGGCGCGCTGGGATGGCGGAGCGGCTCGGTCGCGCAGCGCTCGGATACGGCGGGCGCTGGGTATGGACGGTGCTGCGGGGCGACCCTCACATCATCCCGCTGCTCGAGGAAGCCATCGGCGCGCTACCGAGCGAGGACAGCGCCCTGCGCGCCCAGTTGCTCGCGCGGCTCGCCGCAGGGCCGTTGAAGGGCAAAGGTGACGCGAGTCGCCCGCACCGCTTCGCGCTCAGCGCCGAGGCGGTCGAGATCGCCCGCCGGCTTGGCGACCCGGCCGTGCTGGCCTGGGCCCTCGACGGCCGCAAGGTGGCGATATGGGGCCCTGACACGCTTGAGGAGCACTGGGTGGTGATGGAGGAGTTGCGCGAGCTCGCGGAGGACGCCGGTGACCCCGAGCAGCTCGTGGATGCGCACATCTGCACCCTGATAAAGCTCTTCGAGCGCTTGGAGCTGAACCGATTCGAAGCTGAGTATGCGCGCGCGGTGCGGGCGGCGAATGAGCTGCGCCAGCCCGGACAGCAATGGCTGGTGGCGGTCATGGCACCGATACACGCCCTGCTCTCGGGCCGGCTCGCCGACGTGGAGCGCCTCATCGACGAGGCGTTCGAGCTGGGGCGCAAGGCCGCGCCGTGGAACGCCCGTATCTCCTCACTGCTTCAGCGCTTCGTGCTCCGCGGCCTCGAGGGTCGTCTCGAGGAGGTCGAGGAGGATCTCCGCTTGGGCGCTGTCGAGAACCCGTGGTATCCGTTGATTCAGGCGGCGTTGGCGAGCCTGTACGCCGATCTCGGCGATGCCGCGGACGCTCGCGCCGCCTTCGAGGCCCTTGCCGAGGACGACTTCGCGGCGGTGCCGCACGACGAGGAGTGGCTCCTGACAATGGCGCTGCTTGCCGACGCCTGCGCGTTCCTCGACGACAGCAAGCGCGCTGCGGTGCTCTACGAAGAGCTTGAGCGATATGGGCACCGCATCCTGGTGGGTCCAATCGAGGTGGCTCTCGGCTCGGCGGCACGCCCGCTCGGCAAGCTGGCAGCGACGCTGGGGCGCACGGAGCAGGCCGCGCGCTGGTTCGAGCGTGCCGCTCTCGACAATGAACGCGCCGATGCGCTGCCGTGGGCGGCGCACGCGCGGTTCGACCACGGCCGCATGCTGCGGGCCGAGGGGCAGCGGGGCGCCGCCGACCGCCTGCTCGCGCAGGCTGCGGGCACCTACCACGAGCTCGGTATGACCACCTGGGCTACCCGCTGCGAGGTCGTAGCAGTCGTCTAGGGGGCGAACTCGCCACCGCTGCCTCCGGGCGCGTCGTCTACAGGCGACGTGGACCCGCCGGCGGGCTGAGCGGGTGTCGGCGCGGGGGTTGGTGATCGCGCAGCGGGCGGGGCGGCGCCTCCGGGTGCGAACTCGTTCGCCGGATCCGGGTGTGGAGGTGGCGGCGGCTGCTGCTCCGGCGGCGTGGAAACGGGCGGCGGCTCACTAATCGCTTCGGGTGGCGGCTCGACTGGCGGAGGCTGCGGCGCCGGCGAGGGGTCGGGCGCCTCGGCGCGGGTCCCTCCGGCGGTTCCTGGGCGACCTGCGCCGCACGCGCGGCGCGGTCGCGGTTCGCGAACTCGTCGATCGCTGTGC
>JACCSF010000229.1 GCA_013813135.1 Thermoleophilaceae bacterium
GGCGCGGCGGATGTCGCGCGCGCGGGGGAGGAGCGCGCGGATCACGTCCGCCTGGGCCGCCCGGCGAGCCGGCTCGTAGGAGAAGCCCGTGGCCACGAGCGCCTGCTCGAGCGGGCGCGCCGGGCGAACATGCAGCGCCTGGCGCTGCGGCTCGCGCTCGCTGAGCAGGAAGGCGCCCTCGCCGCGCACCGCGTAGAACGTCTCGCGGTTGATCGGCGAGTACACCACGCCCACGGCAGCGCCCTCGGCGTCCTCGAGCGCCACGCTGACCGCCCAGGCCGGGAAGCCGTAGAGAAAGTTGATCGTGCCGTCGAGCGGGTCGACCACCCACCGCCGCCCGCTGGCCGTCTGCGCGCGCGAGCCCTCCTCGGCCACCAGGCCGTCCTCCGGCCGCTCGGTCTCGAGCAGCTCGCGGATCGTGCGCTCCGCTTCGCGGTCGGCGTCCGAGACCAGATCCGTGGCGGACGACTTCGACGCCACCCCCTCGGGCGGCCGCCCGTAGTAGGACAGCAGCACCTCACCGGCCGCGCGCGCCGCGCGCTCGGCCAGCTCGAGGTCCGTGGTCACAGAGCGCGCAGCAGGAAGACGATGCCGATCACCACCGCCGCGACCACGATCACGTAGAGCAGGAAGCGGAACGCCTCCTGCTCCGAGCGCAGGGGATTCAGCACGATCTCAGAGGATGTAGACCGTGGAGTACACGACTATCCACATCACGTCGACGAAGTGCCAGTAGATGCCCGGCACCTCGACGCCGCGGTGCTCCTTCGGCGTGAAATGGCCGCGGAAGGCGCGCAGCGTGGCGAACGTCAGCAGCGTCAGGCCCACGGCCACGTGGGCGCCGTGCAGGCCTGTGAGCCCGTAGAAGATCGTGCCCTGCGCGTTGTCGTGCGGCGCGAAGCCGATGTGGACGTACTCGTTGACCTGCACCGAGAGGAACGTCAGGCCGAGCAGGGCGGTGGTGAGCAGGCCGGCCTGCATCGCCCGCCGGTTGCCCCGGCGGGCACCCTCGAGCGCCCAGTGCATGGTGAAGCTCGACGACACCAGCACGGCCGTGTTGACGCCCGCGATGACCCTCGGGAGCTCCTTGCCGTCGAACGGGAACCACTCGGCATCTGCCACCACGCGGATGAAGAAGTAGGCCGTGAAGAACGCTCCGAAGAGCATCACCTCGGAGATGATGAAAAGCAGCATCCCGAGGAACTGCGCCTCGACGCGCGAGGAGCGGTTGGCCGGGGGCGGCCCGTGGTGCTCGCCGTGGTGGTCGTGCGCGGCGGCGTGTCCCGTGGCGATCGACGCGGATTCCATCAGGCGCCCTCCTCGCTGACGACGTGCTCGACCGGCTTGCCGGTCGAGGCCTGGACGCGTCCGATCAGATCCGCGCGCAGCCAGCCGGAGCGCGTCTCGGGGAAGGTCGAGATCACGATGTCGTCGGGTGCGTAGAACTGGAGCGCGTTCTGGATGGCCGTGTACGGATCGGGGTGCACGACCTGCCCGATCGCCTCGAGGCCGGCGTCCTCGAGCGCCTTCAGCATCTGCGCGAGCCGCTGAGCCGCGTCCCCGGAGTCGCCGCCGTCCCCGTCGTCGGCGGCCTGGGGGCAGATCACGATGAAGCGGCGCGTCTCCTCCTGCGCCTTGCGGCGCAGCACGTCGAGCAGCTCGGGGCTGGCGACGGTCTGGTTCGCGACGACGAGCGTGCGCTTGACGTCGTCGCGCTCGGTGTCGAGGTCCACCACCACGTGCTCCACCGGGCGGCGCGCGGCGCGTCTGACGCGGTCCACGAGCCCCTCGCGCAGCCAGCCGGAGCGCGTCTCGGGGTGGGTGGAGATCACGATCTCGTCGTAGTCCTGCTCGCCGAGGGCGTCCATGACGGCGGCGTATGGATCAGGGTCCATCACCTCGCCGTCGGCCTCGATGCCGGCCTCGTGCAGGAGCGCCAGCGTCATCTGCAGGCGGTTCTCGGCGGCGTCGCGCACCATCGACTCGTAGATCACGTAGCCGTGCCGCGGCTGGTTCTGGGGGCAGATCACGTGCACGTCCACCTCTTCGCCGGCCGCGCGCTCGCGCACCGCGTCGATCAGCGGCTTGCCCGCCACCGTCTCGTTCGCAACTACCAGGATGCGCTTCATTCAGTCGGCGGAGGCGCGCCGCCGCCACCGGCGGGAGCGGGCACCGCGGCGCCCGCGGGCGCCTTCTCCTTGAACACGGCGTGCACGGCGCCCGGCACGCCGTACTCGTACGGCCCGCCGACCACCGTCGGCACCTCGTCGAAGTTGAACACGGGCGGCGGCGAGGACACCTGCCACTCGATCGAGTGCGCGCGCCACGGGTTGGCTTCCGCCAGCGGCCCGTGGCGCCATGAGGCGACGACGTTGTAGACGAAGATCAGGAACGAGAGGCCGAAGATGAACGCCGAGATCGAGATGATCGCGTTCCAGGTGGCGAACTGGTCGGCGTAGTCGGCCACCCGGCGCGGCATCCCCTCGATGCCGACCAGGTGCATCGGGCCGAACGTCAGGTTGAAGAAGATGAACGACAGCCAGAAGTGCAGCTTGCCGAGCGTCTCGTCGTACATCCGGCCGGTCATCTTCGGGAACCAGTGGTAGAGCCCGGCGAAGATCGTGAACACCGAGCCGCCGAACAGCACGTAGTGGATGTGGGCGACGATGAAGTAGGTGTCCGACACGTGGATGTCGAACGGCACGACCGCGAGCATGATGCCGCTGATCCCGCCCAGGGTGAACATCGTGATGAAGCCGAGCGCGAACAACATCGGCGTTCGGAGATGGATCACGCCCCGCCACAGCGTCGCGAGCCAGGAGAAGATCTTGATGCCCGTTGGCACCGCGATCAGCATCGTGGTGATCATCATCGGCACGCG
>JACCSF010000268.1 GCA_013813135.1 Thermoleophilaceae bacterium
TGGAGGTGAAGCGCTTGTGCTTGTACGGGCAATTTCCGCCCTTGCAGCGCACGCCTACGTGCGCTCCCTCCGGCGCGCTCACGGTGAGCAGCTCGAGTCGCGCGCCGGTTGGGGTCGCCTGCCCGACGAAGCGGACCAGTGGCGCCGGGGTGAGAACGCCGGGGGGACGCTTCGCGACCACCACCGACGCCTTGGCCTCTGTGGCGGCCCCGTCGCGGTCGGTCACGCGCAGAGCGACCGGATAGGTGCCGGCCCGGCGCCAGAAGTAGAGAGCGGTCTCGCCGGTGGCGTCATCGAAGAAGCCGTCCCCGTCGAGGTCCCACTCCTGGGCGACGATCGGGCCGTCGGGATCGACGGCCGTCGAGCTGAGCGTGACGGCCTCCCGGGCAACCGGCTCGGCCGGGACGAGGGTGAAGGAGGCGAGGGGCGGGCGGTTGCGGACGGTGATCGTCTGCGTCTGGGTGGCGGCGGTGCCGTTCACGCAGATCCTGATGTCGTAGTTCCCTGCAGCGGGGAAAGAGCGGGTGACCACCGGCACGACCGCGTCGTCGCACAGCCCGCCAGCGTCCAGATCCCAAGCGATGCTGGTCACGTCGGTCGACGTAGACGTAAACGTAACCGTCTCGCCAGTCAAGGGCGCGCTGGGCGAGTAGATAAACGAGGCGACCGGCGCTGCGGACGCCGGCGCAGCTAGCGCAAGCCACCCAGCAAGAACAACGACAAGCAACGCTGAAGCTGTCACGGTACAAATTGTGCCATTCCCAGCTCAGCTCGGCCGCCTTGGCGGCGTCCTGCTGTGGCAACGCCGTTGCCCCGGGGGCGCACCGCCGAGCACGACGGCGAGGAGGCACGCTCAGATCAGCTCGTCCGACGCCATAACGAGGGACGTGACCGAGGCCGGGCGGTCCTCAAGCGTTGGGGCGGTCCCCTACCCGGGAGGAGCCGGTCGTGCGGAAGTGCGCGCTTCGACCCAAATCCGGTGGACGCCGTTGTTCGGGTAGCCGTCCTGGTTCGGCGTGGGATCCAGCGGTTGGGCGTCTCCGGCGGCGTCGCGGGCGCGTAGCGCGAGCGTGTGTCGCCCCCCGCCGAGGCTTAGCCCGAGGGTCCAGAGGCGGCGCGCGAAGCGGCCGCGGTCGGGGCCGAGGCGCTCCGGCAGCCGGGGGCCGTCGTCGACCTTCCACCGGCTCGAGCGCGTGCACGGGCGTGGCATGAGCGAGCGGCCCGAGGTCGGCACCGGCGGGCGTCGTGCTCAGCTTGTCGGTCAACTCAGGACGGAGCGACCCGTTCCTGACCGTGCCGGTAGTACTCCACCGGCTCCGCCGGCAGGGGCGTGTTGCCGAGGATCAGGTCGGCCGACTTCTCCGCGGTCATCATCACCGGCGCGTAGATGTTGCCGTTGGTCACGTAGGGGAACACCGAGGCGTCCACCACCCGTAGCCCGTCGACGCCGTGCACGCGCATCGTGAGCGGGTCGACCACGGACCTCTCGTCGGGGCCCATTCGGCAGGTGCAGGAGGGGTGCAGCGCGGTCTCGGCGTCCCTGGCGACCCAGTCGACGATCTGCTCGTCCGTCTCCACCTCCGCGCCGGGCGAGAGCTCGCCTCCGTCCAGCTGGGCCCAGGCCGGCTGGGACAGGATCTTGCGCGTCACGCGCACCGCCTCGATCCACTCGCGCCGGTCGTTGTCGGTCGAGAGGTAGTTGAAGCGCAGCGCCGGCTTAGCGCGTGGGTCGGCGGAAACGGCCTTGACGCTCCCCCGCACGTCTGAGTACATCGGGCCCACGTGCACCTGGTAGCCGTGGCCGCCTCCGCCAGGCGGCAGCGTGCCGTCGTAGCGCACCGCGATCGGGAGGAAGTGGTACATCAGGTTCGGGTACCGCACCTCGTCGTTGCTGCGCACGAAGCCGCCCGCCTCGAAGTGGTTCGTGGCTCCCGGACCGGTCTTGCGCAGCAGCCACTGCAGGCCGACCTTCGGGCGGTTGCGCATGGCGAAGTAGGGCGCCATCGACACCGGCTGCGTGGCCGAGTGCTGCACGTACACCTCGAGGTGGTCCTGCAGGTTCTCGCCTACGCCGGGCAGGTCGTGCACGACGTCGACTCCCAGCGCGCGCAGCTCGTCCGCGGCGCCGACGCCCGAGATCTGGAGCAGCTGCGGCGAGTTGATCGCTCCGCCGCAGAGCAGCACCTCGCCCGCCCGCACGGTGCGCCCGCGGCGCCCCGGCCGGGCGTACTCCACGCCTACCGCCCGCCCGCCCTCGAACAGGATCCGCGTGGTCAGGGCGAACGTCTCGACCTTCAGGTTGGGGCGCTTCATGACGGGGTGCAGGTAGGCCCGCGCGGCCGAGAGCCGCCGCCCGTTATGCACGTTGCGGTCGAACGCCGCGAAGCCCTCCTGGCGGTACCCGTTGACGTCCTCGGTGAGCGGGTAGCCCGCCTCCTGGACGGCCGCGAAGAAGGCGTCGAAGAGCGGCCCCCTGGCCGGCCCGCGCTCGAGCACGAGCGGACCGTCGTGCCCGCGGAAGGGATCGTCCGGCTCCGCCGCCAGGCAGTTCTCCATGCGCTTGAAGTACGGCAGGCAGTGGGCGTAGTCCCAGGTCTCCATGCCGTCGCCCGAGGCCCAGCGCTCGTAGTCCAGCGGGTTGCCGCGCTGGAAGATCATCCCGTTCACGCTGCTCGACCCGCCTAGTACCTTGCCGCGCGCGTGGTAGACGCGCCGGCCGCCCATGTGCGGCTCAGGCTCGGACTCGTAGCGCCAGTCGTAGAAGCGGCTGCCGATCGGGAACGCCAGCGCGGCAGGCATGTGGATGAAGACGTCCCACCACCAGTCCGGCCGCCCCGCTTCGAGCACCAGCACGCTGTTGCTCGGATCCGCCGACAGCCGGTTGGCTACGGCGCTGCCCGCCGAACCGCCGCCGACGATCACGAAGTCCACGTGTGCGGTCACTGCCCGCCGTGATATATCACTCTTGACCAAGCGTGTCGAGGGGGCCCAACGCGTGCATTCGGCGCGAGAGCTGCGCAGTTCGGCGTTCGAGATCAGGGTGGCCGGCCGGGTGGCGCGGCTAACCGACCTGTTCGAGGACTTCGGTGACCACGATCGCCTCGGGGTGATCATCGTGCGGCCGGGCGGCGGCCTGGGAGCGAGCGGGCTCATCACCGCGGCGATCACGGCCTTCTACGACCTCCAGCGCGCCCGCGGTCCGGACTTCTTCATCTATCCCGACTACTACCTCTTCCACGTCGGGAAGCCGTTTGGCGATCACTCGCGCCTGGACATCTGGCCCGCGCACAAGGAGGTGGTCGTAGCCGCGGAGCGGCCGGAGGTGCTGCGCGCCGTCAACGACCGCGGCATCACGCGGCTGGTGGTAGAAGAGGGCGAGCCGCGTGAGGGGGAGCTCGAGGCCGAAGAGCTGGCCAGCGCCCGCGCCCGCATCAGGACCTGCCTGGCCTACTCGCCGTCGGGGCGCGTGACGGATGCCGACGTGCGTGTGGCCGCCAACACCGTGGTCCGAGGGCTACGTCAACATCACGCTGGACCCGGAGCAGCGCGCGGCGGATCTGCGCGCGCGGGACGCCGACGCCCGCGCCGACGAGATCGCGGCGCGCGGGGACGAGATTTCGCCCGCGCAGCGCAGCCGCATCAAGCGCGCACGGGAGGCGCTCGTCGAGGACGGCGTGTCGGTCGAGACCTACCGGCGCATCGAGTTGGACGAAGCGCTCGCGCGGCTGGTTTGACCACCCACCGCAAGACCTGATATATCAGGGACCCTCCCGCCGCCAGACAGGAAGGTTGACCAGTGCCAGACGTAAACGAGCACCCCGAGATCCTGCTCTACAGCCGCATCCGCAAGTCGCCGTACTTCTACGCGTCGCGACGCCACGGCGTCGAGATGTACAGCGTCTACAACCACACTTTTCACCCCCGGCACTACGGCGATCCGGTCGAGGAGTACTGGCACCTGCTGAACGGCGTGACCCTCTGGGACGTCGGGGTCGAGCGGCAGATCGAGATCAGCGGGCCGGACGCCTTCGACTTCACCCAGCTGCTCGTAGCCCGCGACCTCAACAAGTGCGCGGTCGAGCAGTGCAAGTACGTCTTCCTCTGCCTGCCCGACGGGGGCATCATCAACGACCCCGTGCTGCTCCGGGTGGAGGAGAACCGCTTCTGGCTCTCGCTCGCCGACAGCGACGTCGAGCTGTGGGCACGAGGAGTCGCCTACAACGGCGGCTACGACGTGACCATCAAGGAGCTCGACGTCGGGCCGGTGCAGGTGCAGGGACCCAAGTCGAAGGACGTGATGGTGGATCTCTTCGGCGACAGCATCCTCGACATCCCCTACTACTACCTGCGCCCCTACGAGCTCAACGGCATGAAGGTGCTCGTCTCGCGCACCGGGTACACCTCCGAACTCGGGTTCGAGATCTACCTCTACGACGCCAGCAAGAACGGCGTGAAGCTCTGGGACGCCGTGCTCGAGGCCGGCAAGCCGCATGACCTCGCGGTGATCGGCCCGTGTCACATCCGCCGCATCGAGGGCGGGATCCTCGCTCTGGGGCCGGGGTGCGACATGTGGTACGACACGAACCCCTACGAGGTCGGCATGGGGTACGACTGGATGGTCGACCTCGAGCAGGCCTCCGACTTCATCGGCAAGGAGGCGCTCGCGAAGATCAGGAAAGAGGGGCCGAAGCGCAAGCTCGTGGGAGTGGAGATCGGAGGGAGCGGGCTGGGCTCGTACAACGACGGCTCGATGATCGACGTGTTCCCGGTGCACCTGGGCGGGAGCCGCATCGGACAGGTCACCTCGGCCTGCTACTCGCCCCGGCTCGAGAAGAACATCGGCTACGCCATGGTGCCCACCGAGCACTCGGAGCTCGGCACCGAGCTCGAGGTCGAGCGGCCAGACGAGACGGTCGGTGCGGTGGTCGTCGAGATGCCGTTCGTGGATCCCAAGAAGGAGACCCCGAAGCAGGAGCTGAGCGCTAGCGCCGGCGGGCAGGACTGAGCGGTGGGCGATAGCGGCCTGCCGGCGACCGCCCGCGCGGTCCTGATCGGCGCGGGCATCGTCGGCAACAGCCTTGTGCAACCACTGGCCCGGCTCGGCTGGAGCGACCTGGTGCTGATCGACAAGGGCCCCCTGCCCAACCCGGGTGGCTCGACCGGCCACGCGTCGAACTTCATCTACCCGGTCGACCACTCGCGCGAGATGACCGAGCTGACGCTCGACAGCATGGCCCAGTACGAGCAGCTGGGCGTGCGCACCGAGTGCGGCGGGCTCGAGGTGGCGCGGACCGAGGAGCGCATGGAGGAGCTGCGCCGGCGCATGTCGTCCGCGGCGTCGTGGGGCGTGGAGCCGGTCTCGCTCGTGACGCCGGCGGAGGTCAAGGAGCTCGTCCCGTACATCGACGAGAGCGTGATCGTCGGCGGCTTCTACTGCCCCACGGTGAGCGTGGTGGACTCGCTACGCGCCGGCACGCTGATGCGCGAGGCCGCCCAGGAGTCGGGCGCGCTGACCGTGTCCGCGAACACCGAGGTGCTCGGCATCGACGTCGAGCACGGGCGCGTGACGCGCGTGCGCACAACGCGCGGGGACATCGAGGCGGAGGTGGTGGTGATCTGCTGCGGCGTCTGGAGCCCGCGCCTGGCGCGTATGGCCGGCGCCTCGATCCCGCTCACGCCTGCCGTCCATCAGATGATCGACATCGGCCCGGTGCCGCGCTTCGCCGGCGCCAAGAGCGCCATCGAGCATCCGATCGTCCGCGACATGGACACGAACATGTACGAGCGCCAGGACGGCAGCGGCCTCGAGGTCGGGTCCTACGCCCACCGGCCGATCCTGCACGACCCCGAGGACATCCCGTCGATCGAGGAGTCGGCGCTGTCGCCGACGGAGCTGCCCTTCACCGAGGACGACTTCGTGCAGCAGATGGAGCACGCGCTGGAGCTGATGCCGGAGATCGTGGGCGACGAGTCGGTGGGCATCAAGTACGCCATCAACGGCCTGCTCTCGCTCACTCCCGACGGCCTGCCGGTGCTCGGCGAGACACCGGAGGTGAAGGGGCTCTGGTCGGCAGCCGCGGTGTGGGTCAAGGAGGGCCCGGGAGTGGGTCGCGCGCTGGCCGAGTGGATGGTCGAGGGCGAGCCCGAGATCGATCTGCAGGCATCCGACGTGGCGCGCTTCCACGAGCACCAGAAGAGCGTGGCGCACGTGCGGGCACGCGCCTCGGAGATGTTCAACAAGACCTACGGGATCGTCCACCCCGGCGAGCAGTGGGCGTCGAGTCGCGACGTGCGGCTGTCCCCCTTCAACGAGCGCGAGCGCGAGCTGGGAGCGGTCTTCTACGAGGCCGCCGGCTGGGAGCGCCCGCACTGGTACGAGTCGAACCGGCCGCTGCTCGAGGAGTTCGAGGTCACCGAGCGCGAGACCGAGTGGGACTCGCGCTGGTGGTCGCCGATCATCAACGCCGAGCACCTGGCCATGCGCGACCGGGCGGCGATCTTCGACCTGACCGCGTTCTGCGTGTTCGACGTGGTCGGCCCGGGGGCGCTCGAGTCCGTGCAGCGCGTGTCGATGCGCCAGATGGACGCGAAGGTCGGGAAGGTGGTTTACACGCCGGTGCTCACGGCGCGCGGCGGCTTCCGCTCAGACCTCACGATCATGCGGCTCGGCGACGAGCGCTTCCGGGTCGTCACCGGCGGCGCGCATGGCATGGCCGACCTGAAGTGGTTCGCCGATCATCTCGTCGAGGACGGCACGGCGCAGATCTTCGATCTCACCTCGACCTGGTGCACGCTCGGCCTCTGGGGCCCACGGGCGCGCGACATCCTCGCGAGCACGACGAGCGACGACTTGTCGCACGAGGGCTTCCCGTTCGCGACCTGCCGCACGATCGAGATGGGGCCGCTGCGCGTGCTGGCCTCGCGCATCTCCTACGTCGGCGACCTCGGCTGGGAGCTGTACGTGCCGATCGAGCAGGGCGCCAGGCTGTGGGACATGGTGTGGGAGGCGGGCGAGCCGCACGGCATCGTCCCCGCCGGCATCGGGGTGTACGGCACCACCGGCCGACTCGAGAAGTGCTACCGCGCCTTCGGCTTCGAGCTCGACGGCGAGTACGACGTGGTCGAGGCAGGGATGGCGTGGGGCAAGGTCAAGGACCAGGACTTCGTCGGCAAGGAGGCGCACGTGCGCCACCGCGAGGCGGACCCGGCGACGGTGATGTGCACGCTCACGGTCGACGACCACGTGTCCAGCAGCGGGCAGCGGCGCTACATGCTCGGCGGCGAGCCGATCCAGACGCGCGACGGCGCGCCCCTGACCGACGCCAAGGGCCGGCGCTCGTTCGTGACGAGCGCCGGGGCGGGGCCGTCGGTCGGCAAGCACCTCCTGATGTCGTACCTGCCGCCCGAGTACGCCAACGTCGGCGAGGAGCTGGCCGTCCTCTACATGAACGAGCTCTTCCCCGTAACGGTCGCGGTGGCCGGCTCCACCCCGCTGTTCGACCCGGACAACCAGCGCGTCAAGGCCACCGGCGCGGTCGCGGCATGAGGATCCTCGTCTGCGTCAAGCGGGTGCCACTGACCGGCGGCAAGATGGTGCTGACCGCCGACGAGCAGGCGCTCGAGACGCGTCACCTCGGCTTCACCATCAGCCCGCACGAGGAATGCGGCGTCGAGGAGGCGGTGCGGCTGGTCGAGCATCACGGCGGCGAGATCACGGTGCTGACGCTGGGCCCGCCCGAGGCGGAGGAGCAGATCCGCGAGACGCTTGCGATCGGCGCCGACCGCGGCATCCTGCTGGCCGACGGCGGTGAGGAGTGGGATCCGCAGGCCACGGCGGCGGCGATCGTGACGACCATCGAGACCGAGCAGGCGGCGGGCGGGGAGTTCGACCTGATCGTCTTCGGCAACGAGTCCGCGGACTCTGGCAACTACCAGGTGGGCATCCGCGTTGCCCACGCGCTGAGCCGGCCGGTGGTGACCGGGCTGAAGGGACTGTCGGTGGAGGACGGCCGGGCGCGCTGCGAGCAGGAGGTGGCGGGCGGGCGCGATGTCTATGTGGTGCCGCTCCCCGCCGTGGTGACGGTGCTGGAGGGCATCAACCTGCCGCGCTACCCGTCGGTGCCGGCCAAGCTGCGCGCTCGGCAGAAGCCGGTCGAGAGGATCTCGCCCGAGCGGCCCTCGGCGCGACTGGAGAAGCTGCGGCTGGTGGTGCCGCCCGGCCAGGGCAAGCAGGCCGAGATCCTCGGCCAGGGGCCGGACGCGGCGCCGGCGGTGGTGGAGGTCATGCGCGAGCTGGGGGTCGCCTGATGACGGTGCTGGTGCTGGTCGAGCATGACGGCGGCGCGGTCGACGAGCTTTCGCTGCAGGCGCTCACGTTCGCGCGGTCGCTCGGCGAGCCGGAGGTGATGCTCGTCGGCGGTGCCGACGCGGTCGAGCGGCTGGATGTCGCGACGGCTCATGTAGCCGAGGACGAGCGGCTCGCTTTGTATGCGCCGGGCGCGTGGGCGAGCGCTCTGGGTGAGGTCATCGATCGGGTGGCGCCGGCGGCCGTCGTTGCTGCGGGTACGAACAGGGGCAACGAGGTGCTGGCCCACTTGGCCGCGCGGCGGGATTTGCCGTTGGCGGCGAACTGCACCGCGGTGGTCGCGGAGAATTCCGCGGGCGGCGCGGGCGCCGAGGGCGGCGGCTTGCTCACCGTCACCCGCGTGCGCTGGGGGGGCAGCCTGCTCGAGGAGGCCCGCGTGCACTCGCAGCTGCCGCTGCTCTCCGTCGCCCCCCACGCGCTGCCGGCCGCGGTGGGTGAGGGAGCCCCGGCCGTCGAGCGCTTCGCGCCCGCGGTCGACGATGCCGACCTGCTCGTGCGTGTGGCCGAGCACGTTGACGAGGTGACCGCGGGCATCTCGCTCGCCGAGGCCAAGGTCGTGGTCAGCGGCGGCCGCGGAGTCGGGTCGGCTGACGGGTTCGGCATCTTGGAGGAGCTGGCGGCGCTGCTGGACGCGGCCGTCGGCTGCTCGCGGGTCGTGACGAGCGCCGGCTGGCGCCCGCACACCGACCAGGTCGGCCAGACCGGCACGAAGGTGTCGCCCGACCTCTACATCGCCTGCGGCATCAGCGGCGCGACCCAGCACATCGCCGGATGCAAGGGCGCGAAGAAGATCCTCGCGATCAACTCCGACGCCGAGGCGCCGATCCTCGCCAACGCCGACTACGCGGTGATCGGCGACCTCACCGCAATCGTGCCTGCGATAACAGCCGAGCTGAGGAAGGCGCGCTCGCCATAGCCGCCGTGCCCGGGAGCCTCCGATAGACGTCGCGCTCGGAGCGCTCGCGCTGGCCGCCGCCCTCACGGCCAGCGGCGTGCTGTTCGCGCGCCGCGCGCAGCTGCTCGTCGGCCTCGTGCGGATGGGCAAGCCGGCGCAGCGCTTCGACGACCTGCCGCAGCGGGTCCGCAACGAGACCGAGATCGTGCTTGGCCAGCGCAAGCTGCTCCAGCGCCTCGTCCCAGGCCTGATCCACGCGGCGATCTTCTGGGGCTTCCTCGTCCTCTTCCCGACGATCGTGATCGCGATGATCGCCGTAGTGGATCGCGACGCCACCCTGCCGTGGCTCGGCCACCAGGGCGCCTTCGCCCTGCTCGTCGACATCTTCGCCGTGCTCGTGCTCGCCGGCGTGATCGGCGCCGTGCTGATCCGCAAGGTGCAGCGACCGGCGCGCTTCGAGGGCAGCCACCTCGGCGAGGCCGACCTGATCCTCGCGATGATCGCGGGCATCGTCACGACGCTGCTGCTCTGGCACGCGTCACGGATCGGGCTCGGCCTGAACGAGTGGCCGGCGGGCTGGTCGCCCGTGTCGGACGCGCTTTCCGGCCTGTTCGGCGAGAGCTCGGCGACGGAGGCGCTCGAGCGCGTCTTCGTTTGGGCCCACGTGCTGATTATCCTCACGTTCCTGGCGTACCTGCCGCACTCCAAGCATCTGCACATCGCCACGGCGGCGGTGAACGTCTTCTTCACGCGCACACGCGCGCGCGGGCGCCTGGAGCCGCTGCGCTTCGACGGCCCCGAGGACGAGCTGCGCTTCGGCGCGGGCACGGTGGCGGACCTGACTTGGAAGCAGACGCTCGACACCTTCTCCTGCACAGAGTGCGGGCGCTGCCAGGACGTGTGCCCCGCCTGGACGACCGGCAAGGAGCTCTCGCCCAAGCTGCTGATCATGGCGCTGCGCGACCAGGTCTTCGAGGACGGACCGCCGCTGCTGCGCGGTGCCGAGGGCTTCGAGGCGCAGCCGCTGGTCCCGGGTGCCGTGACCGACAACGTGGTCTGGGACTGCGTCACCTGCGGCGCCTGCGTGCGCGAGTGCCCGGTCTCGATCGAGCACGTGGACCACATCGTCGACCTGCGCCGGCACCTCGTGATGATGGAAGCGCGCTTCCCCGCGGAGGCCGAGCCGATGCTGCGCGACGTCGAGCGTGCGGGCAATCCGTGGGGCAGGGCGCAGACCGAGCGCGCGGACTGGGCCGAGCAGCTCGGCGTGCGCGTGCTGGAGCCGGGCGACCCGGCGCCGGAGGTGCTCTACTGGGTCGGGTGCGCGGCGTCGTTCGACGAGCGCGCCCGCACGGCGGCGGAGTCGACCGCGAAGCTGCTGAAGGCGGCGGGCGTGGACTTCGCGATCCTGGGCCCGCGCGAGTCCTGCACGGGCGACCCGGCGCGCCGCATGGGCAACGAGTACCTGTTCCAGGCGCACGCCGAGCAGAACGTGAGCACGCTCAACGAGTCCGGCGTGACCAAGATCGTGGCGAGCTGCCCGCACTGCTTCAACACGCTCGGCAACGAGTACCCGGACTTCGGCGGCGACTATGAGGTGGTCCACCACACCGAGCTGCTGGCCGACCTGGTGCGTGAGGGACGGCTGCGCCCGAATGGCAGCAAAGAGGGGATCACCTACCACGACTCGTGCTATCTGGCTCGGCACAACAACGTGCTCGAGGGCCCGCGTGAGCTCGTCGAGGCGGTCGGGCAGCCGATCGAGATGGAGCGCAGCGGCAAGCGCACGTTCTGCTGCGGCGCCGGCGGCGCCCACATGTGGATGGAGGAGCGCGCCGGGCTGATCAACGAGGAGCGCGCCCGCGAGGCGGCCGAGACCGGCGCCGAGACGCTGGCGGTGGCCTGCCCGTTCTGCACGGTGATGCTCGACGACGGGGTGCGGGCGAACGGGGCAGACATGCGTGTCGCCGACGTTTCGACGCTGCTGGCGGAGTCGCTGGACGAACAGCAGCAGTGAGGGCGCCTCGGCGCGACCGGGCGCATCTTTTTGCATCTATGCGATGTAAAACGTTGCGTCGGCCGCGGAGCTAGCCGCCCATGCGCTCCAGGGCCGCTCGGCGCCAACGTTCCGTTCGGGCCACCTCGTTGAACGTGTAGAGGTGGAAGCCGGCCACGCGGGCGGCTTGTTCGGTGGCGCAGGGGACCAGCTCGCGCACCAGGCGGTCGGGCTTGAACTGGCGCGTTACGAGGCGGGATATCCAGTTGCCGTGGTGGCGCAGGAAGCGCGCCGACTCGCCCAGCCCGATCTTCATCGAGACGCTCAGGAGCTTCGCGTATGGAACGTTGCCGGGGACGCCGATCCAGATCGGCAGGTCCGTGCCGCGCCTGCGCACCTCCCCGATCCATGCGGCGATCACCTCGGCGTCGAAGCAGAGCTGGCTGACGATGTGCGTGGCCATCGGGGCCTTCGCGAACATCGCCCGAATCGTCTCCTCGTCGCTGATCAGGTGGTGGCTCTCCGGATAGCCGGTGATGCCGATCGCGTCGAAGTCGGCGCGCCGGGATCCCATCGCCTCGAGCAGCTCCGCCGCGCCGGCGAACTCGCCGGCCGGGTCGGCGGCATCGCCGGCGAGCACGAACAACTCGCGCACGGCGCCGGCGTGCATCCGCTCGAGCAGCTCGGACAGGTGGGCGCGGTCGCGCACGAGCCGCGCTGAGATGTGCGGCACGGTGGCGTAGCCGGCGCGGGTGAGGCGCTCCGTCAGCTCGAGCGTGGCCTCCAGGCCCTTGCGGGGCGAGGCCGTGACCGTGACCTTGACGTCCGTCCCGAGGTGGGCCAGCACCTCATCCTCGATGCCCGCCAGCGGCAGCACCTCGAAGCGCGCGTTGCGCAGCAGTTCCGCCAGGCGCGCCGACCCGGTGTCCGCGCGGGCACGTGGGCGCGAGGCTGTCATCGCTGATATATCAGGCTACCAGGGCGGTCCAGTTGATATATCTGAACGGTGGCCGCCACTCCCACGAGCCCGCCTGCCGACGAGGCGCCGTCGATCAAGCTGGGGGCGGACCGGGCCTACGTCGACCTGCGCGACCGCATCGTGACGCTCCGGCTCCCTCCAGGCACCGTCCTGCGCGAGGACGAGCTGATGCGGGAGATGGAGGTCGGGCGCACCCCGCTGCGGGAGGCGGTCAAGCGCCTTGCGCTCGAGAACCTGGTCGCCGTGCAGCCTCGGCGGGGGACGTTCGTGACGGCCGTGGAGGCCGCCGACATCGTGAACATCACCGCGGTGCGCGCCGAGCTGGAGGGGTACGCCGCCGAGCTCGCGTCGCGGCGGCTCGACGAGGACCACCGTGCCGCCGCCGAGGCGCTGCTGCACGAGGTCGAGGAGCTCAGCGAACCGGACGACCCCGACTGGCTGATGCGGTTCGACGAGCGCATCCACCGCTTCACCTGGGAGGCGGCCGGCAACCCCTACCTGAGCGAAACGCTCGAGCGCTACTTCACCCACTCGCTGCGCATCTGGTACCTGGTGCTCGACCGGCTGCCCGGCCTCGGCCACGCCGTGCACGACCAGGCGCACCTGCTCGAGGCGCTGCTCGCCGGCGACGGCGACCGCGCCCGCCGCATCATGTGCGAGCACGTGCTCGACTTCGAGCGCGAGCTGCTGGCGGCCTTCAGCCGGACCTGACCGCCGGGTGCCAGAGGCGGTGGGCGCGCACGCTCCACCTCGCCGTCGCCAGCGCCCGCACCGACCCGCCGCCGCCGCGCTCGAGGTGCGTCGCCAGGGCGAGGAAGACCTGAGCGGTGGTCAGGGCGTCGCCGGCGGCCACGTGCGGCCGGTGCGAGGGCAACTCCAGGGCCGCGGCGACGGCCGCGAGCGCGCACCAGCCCGGATCGCCATCGCCGCGCTCAATGCACAGCGTCCGCCAGAGCACCGCCGTGTCGATGATCCTGCGCGGCATCCGGAAGCCCAGCGGCCGCAGGCGCGGGCGCAGGAAGTCGCGCTCCATCCACGCGGCGTGCGCCACGGGGATGCGCCCCTCCAGCGCGACGACTAGCGGAGCGAAGGCCTCGGGGGCGGGCGGGGCCGTGGCCAGGTCGGCGGCGCGCAGCCCGTGGATCTCCACCGATGACGGTGACGGCCGGGCCGACGGCCTGACGAGGCCCGTGACCGCCTCGCCGGCGAGCACCCGGCCGCACCTGACCGGGACGGCCGCGAACGAGAGCACCTCGTCGCGGCGCCGGTCGAGTCCCGTGGTCTCGACGTCGACAACCACGAAGCTCGCTGCGCGCCAGGACGTCACCGCGCGGCGAAGCCGAGCCGCAGCCCGATTCCGCGCTGGACGCGGTCGACCCCGCGGAAGGCCTCCTTGAGCGACGTTCGCGTCAAGGGCGGCAGGGTCTCGGGATCGATCAGGTTGTCCGGCTCCTGGCCGGCGCGCAGCTGCTCCACCTGGTGCTCCATGCGCAGCTCGCAGAAGAGCTCGAAGGCGTCGCGCAGGATGGCCGCGTCCTCCGCGTCGAGGGTCCCCGCCGCCTCGGCGGCCTCCAGGCGAGCCCGCGTGGACGCCGCGCCGACTCCGGCGGCAAGGCCGGCCCAGCGCGCCAGCGCCTCGATCGGCAGCAGCCCGCCCTTCTTGATGTCGAGCACCTTGCGCTCGCCGCTCCAGAGCAGCACCCGGTGGCGCCGGAAGCCCGTCGGGGGGCGCTCGCCCAGCGCCGCCGCGGCCAGGCGGCGCAGCATCACCTCCCGGTCGGGGTTGCGCGCGAACGCCGTCGCCAGATGCTCGGCCACGGTCGTCGCGCCCCAGACCGGATCGCTCTCGACCACCACGGACAGCAGCATCAGGCCGCGGTCGCGGTCGGGGTGCTCGACCCACGACCGGGCCGCCTCCTCCCACGCCTCGATCGAGCGAGCGAACAGCGGGCTCGACGCGACCGCGCCCTTGGTGTCAGACGGCAACCCGCTGGCCGCGAGCCCCTCGAGCACGCGCTCGGCGAGCGTGCGCATCCAGCCGCGCAGCTCCGCGTCGTCGTCCGGACCGTCCCACGCCAGGGCGCTGTCCACGTCCGAGCTGGGGAACGGCTCGAAGCGGCCGAAGCTGCCAGTCGCCAGCCACGTGTACGGCACGGGCGGCGCGCCGAGCTCCGCGTGGCGAGGTCGATCAGCCGCCGGGTGGCGCTGTCGTGGACGCTCGCGATCGCACGGCTGATCGCCGCCACGGGCAGCTCAGCGTGGTGGAGCGCGATCACCGTCTGGGGCAGCTCAGAGGCCGCGCGTGCGACGGCCTCTGCGTCCGGGCTGCGCGCGATCTCCGCGCGCAGCCGGAAGGGCGCGCGGCGCTCGCTCGCCATCAGGTCGACGTCGTCGAGCACCCCGATCAGGTGCCTGCCGGCGTCGAGCACGGGCAGGTGGCGCACGCCGTGGTCGAGCATCTCGAGCAGGGCCTCGGTGCCGGTGCGGTCGGCCGCCACCGTCCAGGCCGGCGCGCTCATCACCTCCGACAGCGGCGTGTCCGGACTCGCCCCCGCGGCCACCACCCGGGTCCTGATGTCGCGGTCGGTGACGATGCCGAGCCGGTCGCCGAGGTCGACGACCGTGCAGGTGACGCCGGCGTCGACCATGCGCCGCGCCGCGTCCTGCACGGTCGTGGCCGGCGGGCAGATCAGCGGAGCGGCGCGGACCAGCTCCCGCACGCGGCGCCCCGCGGGCGACGGCACCGGGTCCCGCTCGTGACCGGCCAGGAGGCGGACGCCCTTGTTCATCGACCGCACCACGAAGCGCGCCGCGGCGGGGCGCTCGAGCACCGGCCGAATTGCTGCCGCGGGTATGCGGTACACGAGCGTGTCCTCGGCGGCGCGGGCGACGAAGCCGAGCGGCGCGTCCTCCAGCAGCGACGCGAAGCCGAACATCTCGCCCTCCCCGAGCGCGTCCAGCAGGCGGTCGCCGATCAGCAGCTCCACCGATCCGCGGCGCACGACGTAAGCGAACTCGGAGGTCGCCCCGGCGCTGTCGAGGATCGCGGTGCCCGCGGCGTGAAACTCGATCTCCGCACTGGCCGCGACCCCGGCGAGCGCCTCCTCGTCGAGCGTGTCGAACGGCGGGTAGCGGCGCAGGAACTCCGCTATGTCATGCATGCCGAAGTCTGATATATCAGCACCTACAGCTACGAGGGCGAGGGCACGTGAGTACCACAGCTGCCGAAGACCATTCTGACGACCTAGCCGAGTTCGGCTACAAGCAGGAGCTGGATCGCAGCATCGGCAAGTTCGCGAGCTTCGCCGCCGGGGTCAGCTACATCTCGATCCTCACCGGCACCTTCCAGCTCTTCTACTTCGGCTTCGCCTTCGGCGGCCCGGCCTACTGGTGGACCTGGCCGACGGTCTTCCTCGGCCAGGTGATGGTGGCGCTCTGCTTCGCCGAGCTGGCCGCCAACTTCCCCGTGGCCGGCTCGATCTACAACTGGTCGAAGCGCATGGGCTCGGCGACGATCGCCTGGCTCGGGGGCTGGATGATGCTCACGGCCTCGATCGTGACAATCGCCGCCGTTGCGCTCGCCTACCAGCTCACGCTGCCGCAGATCTGGTCGGAGTTCCAGGTCTACGGCGACGGCTCAGGGAAGTACGACTTCGCCGCGAACGCCGTGATCCTCGCCACCGTGCTGATCATCTTCACGACGGTGATCAACGCGCTGGGCGTCAAGCTGATGGCGCGCATCAACAGCACCGGCGTGTTCATCGAGCTGATCGCCGCGGTGCTGCTGATCATCCTGCTGGCGGCCAACATCACCCGCGGCCCGGACGTGCTGTTCGAGACGCAGGGCACGGGCACGGGTCACGACTGGGGCTACTTCGGGGCGTTCCTGGCCGCCTCGCTCGCCTCCGCTTACGTGATGTACGGCTTCGACACGGCCAGCTCGCTCGGCGAGGAGACGAAGGACCCGAGGCGCACGGCGCCCCTGGCGATCATGCGGGCGGTGATCGCCTCGTTCATCCTCGGCGGCCTGATCCTGCTGTTCGCGATCCTGGCCGTGAGCGACATCAACTCGGATCAGATCGGCGTCGCCGGGCTCCAGTTCGTGATCCTCGACGTGCTCGGCAACACCGTCGGCAAGATCTTCCTGATCTGCGTGGTGATCGCGGTGACCGTCTGCTGCCTGGCGGTGCACACGGCCACGATCCGGATGATGTTCGCGATGGCCCGCGACAACAACCTGCCCGCGGGCGAGCACCTGGCCAAGGTCGACCCGAAGCACAAGACGCCGATCATCCCGGCCATCATCACGGGCTTCCTGGCGTGGCTCATCCTTGTCGTGAACATCCGCCAGCCTCAGATCTTCACGGTGATCACGAGCATCGGGATCATCATGATCTACATCGCGTACCTGCTGGTCACGGTGCCGATGCTGCGCAAGCGACTGAGCGGCGAGTGGCCCCCGAAGGACGCCAAGCAGCGGGGCTACTTCACGCTCGGACGGTGGGGCCTCCCCATCAACGCGATCGCCGTCGGGTGGGGCATCTTCATGGCGATCAACCTGCTCTGGCCGCGCAAGGACGTCTACAACGCGACCGAGCCCTTCCACTGGTACCTCCAGTACGGCGCGGTCTTGTTCATCGCCGTCGTCTTCTTCGACGGCCTCGCCTACTACTGGTTCGTACAGCGCCACAAGACGGGCGTCTTGGAATCCCACGCGGCGGCTGCGCGCGCGGAGGCGGTCCCCGAGCCGCTGCAGCCGGCTTGACGACACGCATGTTCATCGACGGCGAATGGCGCGACGCCGCGAGCCGCGCCACCGTCGAGGCCACCAGTCCCGCCACCGGCGAGTCGCTCGGCCCGGTGGCCGAGGGCTCCCGCGAGGACGCCCGGCG
>JACCSF010000286.1 GCA_013813135.1 Thermoleophilaceae bacterium
CGGCCTCGCAGTGCTTCCGGTCCCGGCGCGGCCGCGGCCGATCGTAAGCCAGGCGCCCACCGCCGCGAGGACGACCAGGGCCAGGCTTGTCCACTGCGCGGTCTCGAGACCGAGCGCGAGTTTGTCAGAGTCGGATCGGACGAAGAACTCCGCGAAGCGCCCGGCGGCTAGCAGGGCGATCACGAGCCAGGTCATGGCGGTTGGACGCCGCAGGTGGTGGCGCAGCGACCAGACGAGGGCGAAGACGATCGCGCCGATCAGCACCTCGTAGAGCCCTCCGGAGTGGTAGGCCACATCGGGGCTCGGCACATCCGCGTCGGGATGGGTGTTGCGGACGCCGAGAAAGAAATCGGTCGCAGGTCCGTAGTGCTCGCCGTTGATCACATCGCCGATTCGGCCGATCGCGATTCCGAGCGGCAGTCCGAAGGCCACGACGTCGAGGTATTCAACGCTCAGGCGAGCACGCCACAGGTAGGCGCCGATGCCGAGCGCAGCCGCGATCAGGCCGCCGTAGAAGGTGAAGCCGCGAGTTCCGAGCCATTCGTCCGCGTCGAGCAACTCTCCGTGCTCGGCGAGGTAGTAGAGCCGGCCGCCCACCAACGCTGCGACCACGAGGATCATCCCGATCGTGTACAGCGGCGCTGTGTCGAGGCCGCGTTCCCGGGCGTAGTAGCCGGCCGCCACGCCGCCGATCAGGATCCCGAGCGCGATCGTGATCCCGTGCCAGGCCAGAGTGAGCGGCCCCAGCTCGATCGTGGGGTCGATCCCGATCGTGATCACCGAGACGCCGCCCATGCTCAACGGACGTTAGACACCCGTCGCCGCCCAGCCGATGGTTAACGCTGAGCGTGTTGCCGCGCGACGCGGTGAGCACGACGTGTCCGTCTCAGTCTTCGTGAGTGCTCGCATAACGCGTCACGCAGGGCGCCCGACCCATCCCGGGCGAAAGCCCAAGGACGGTGCTCCTACAGGTCGTAGGAATCGACGATGCTAGCTGAGTCCGGCTAGTGCGGGCAGGTCGTGCTCGCGCCGGGGTCCGACGAAGGCGCGCTGGTCGCCCAGGCCGGCATGCTCAGCGCCAGCAGTAAGGCGCCCGTGGCCAGCGCGGCGGCAAGCAGGCGTACCGAGCCTTCGAGGAGCGCGCCGCCCCTGGAGGGAGCGCCGTCGACCAGATAGCCGAGCCGGCGCGTGACCCGTCCGCGGCCGCCGAGGGCTACGAACACAGGTGCGGCGGCATCCGTGGCGGCCTTGCAGATGGCGCTCGCGAGCGCGAGCGGATCATCGGTGTGGCGCACGGCGTACTCATCCGCGTCGCGCTCCAGTTGGAATGCAAGCTCTCGCTCCGCGGTCCGCGTTCCCGGGAGGAGCCGCCCGAGCGCCGCGAGCAACGACGCGGCGAGCAGCAGCGGCCGGTGGCGTCGGCGGATGTGCGCTTCTTCATGGGCGAGGCTGGCGGCCAGCTCGCCGCCGTCCATTCGATGCAGCGCCGCGTTTGATACGACGATGCGACCACGGCCGAGCCGCGTCGCGCCGATGACGATGTGCTCCTCGCCGACGATGGTGGTGCCCTGAGGGCCTTCTCCGATGGCCCTCGCCAGGCGCCGACGCAAGGCCAGCCACACTCGGGCTAGCCCGAAGGCCAGCCACAGCACCGATGCGGCCAGCGCCAGGCCCGGCAGGATCGACGCCGCGTGCGCGAGGGAATGGCCCGAGAGGCCCAGATGGACGGCCAAGACCGGCAGCACGTCGTGCAGGCACCAATGCGCCACAACGCGAAAGAAATCGGTCATCGGCAGGTAGACCAGCACGAACACGGCCAGTCCGACCGCCGCAAGGGCACGGAGGACGAGGGCCGAGGTCCACAGTGCCGCCGCCCACAGCGGCGTAACGCGCTCAAGCGGCAGCAAGTGGGGGAGGGTGATCGCCGCGGGCAGGCCGATCACGACGGCGAGCTCAGGCGGGGTCATTCGCTGCGCCGGGCGCGGCGAATCTTGTTTGTGTAGCGCGCGAGCTCGCCGAGGTCCTCCGGGTCGAGCCCGTCGACGAGGCTGACGAGCGTGGCCTGCCGGGTCTCGCGCGAGGCGTCGGCGAGCCGTTCGCCGATGGCGCGGGCCAGGTACTCGGGCTCGGCGAACGCGGCACGGTAGACGATCGCGCGACCCTGCCGACTACGGCTCAGCAGCCCCCGGCCCGATAGCCGGTTCATCACGGTCTGAACCGTCGTGTACGCGGACCGCCGCCGTCCCGGCTGCTGGGCGCGCACATCTTCGACAGTGGCCTCCCCAAGCCGCCAGACGATCGCCATGATCTGCGACTGGAGGTCCCCGCGGAGCTCGAGATTTCCCTTGCGAGCGGCGCCCATCAGCAGGGGGCCAGTGTACGCGCGGTAACTGCGGGATTGGTGGAAGGAGTGCGTAAGCGCCCGCCGAACGCTCTGTAGGGTCTCCGACGCTTTGTAGGCCTGCCGAATTCGACCGTGCTCAGGTGCGTGTCGATACGGGGGAACCAGGTTGTAGGGGCGAGTCGGCCGCGTGCGGCCGTAGCGCAGCTCTTGGCGCGAGCCCGTCAGCTAACCCCGGAGGCGCTGAAGAGAAGGGCTGTCGCGCTTGAGGAAGACGCTTGCTGTCTGCTGTGCCGTTTCGCTGGGCCTGGTCCTGGCGAGCTCGTCCGCGAGCGCCCAGGCGCCGAGCGGCGGCGCGGGCGCACCACAGGCGCCTGTGCCACCAGCGTCGAATGCGTGCCCCTCGCGGAGAGTCCCTGCCGGCCGCGTGGCGCTCTGCTTCGCGGGCGGCAGTTCGTCGTGCGCGGCTCGCGGCTCGAGCAGGTCGCGACGATCTTGTTCCACGGCGGGCGCGGCCGCGCGGACGATGTCGAGGTCCATGCCGAGAGCGTCAGCGAGCGCAACGCGGTTGCGGTCGTGCCCGAGAAGGCGCACAGCGGCAAGCTCACCCTGCGCGACCGATACGGCAATGCGGCGACGATAGCCAGCCGGCTACGCATCGCGGACGCGCTGGCGCCGGTACCGGTTGACATCGCTCCCGCCTCGCGCTTCTTCTTCGCCGCGCGCCGCAAGCCGATCAGCTTCGACGTGCCGGAGACGATGCCCGTCGAGGTGCAGCTGTCCAGCCCGGACACCGGCGAGCTCGTCAAGAGCTGGACCGTCGAGGCGACAGCCGGGCTCCAACAAGGTCGTCTGGGACGGCCGCACCGCCACGGGAATCGCGGGCGCCGGAAACTACGCCTTCCGAGTGGCGAGCGCGGCGAGCGGCGCTACCACGCGATCGGCGGAGACACAGGCCAACTTCTCCTACGCGGACCACCTCTTCCCGATCCGCGGTCGCCGTAACCTTGGGGAGAGCGACACAAACAACTTCGGCGGCGGGCGCGGCCACAAGGGCCAAGACATGTTCGCGCGCTGCGGCACCCGACTGGCCGCCGCCCGCGGGGGTCGGGTCGAGTTCGCCGGCTACCACTCGGCCGCGGGCAACTACGTGGTCATCGACGGCGCCGGGACGGGGATCGACTACGTCTACATGCACATGCGGGAAACGCCGCTCGTGCAGACCGGCCAGCGGGTGTTCACCGGCCAGAGATCGGCGAGGTCGGCGAGACGGGCCGCGCCACTGGCTGCCACCTCCACTTCGAGCTGTGGTCGGCGCCGGGCTGGTACAAGGGCGGCAAGGCGTTCGACCCGCTGCCGTCGCTCGAGAGCTGGGACGCGTACAGCTGAGCCGCACTCAGTTTCCACTCGTCCGCTAGAAAGAGATCTGGGTCCCGTCGGGACGCCGGATCGCTAGCCGCCCATCAGAGAGCCAACGTACCCGCCAGGCGAGATGCATGTCGTCCGGGCCTTCCACGAGGCAGACGAAGGTGCGGGGCAGGACGCCATCTCGCAGGCAGCGTGCCTCGTGTAGCGGGAACCCCGCTCGGGCTGACACCGCTCGCAGGCGTCGCTCGACCTTGCTCTCTGGCGGCGGTGGGTCCGGCGCCCCCACGGTGAGCGCCAGCGCGGCAATCACGAGGGCGCAGGCGGCGAGCAGAAGCCACGGCCACGCTCGCAAGACGCGCATCTCCCCATGATGGCGTCCAGTCGCCACCTCCGTTTGGCCCGTCCCCCCTGTCAGCGGGACGACGATGACCGGCCGAGCCGTAGCGCAACCCCCGCGCTTAGCGGTCCGAGGAGCATCACCCCGGTGACGAGCGGCCACGACACATGGCCCCGTTCTGCGAGCCTTGCAAGGCTGCCCGTGAGCACCAAGAAAAGGGCGCTATACGTCGGGGCGATCAGCAGCACGAGCTCGGCGCGCGAGCTTAGGATCGCGTAGCAGAGCGCGAGCAGGAGCACCCCGTCGAGCGCCGCGACGGCGGTCAAGACGGCCGCCTGCCGGCGACTTAGTCGATGCCAGAACTGCGTCGGAGCCCCTTCATACGTCGGCGCCGAAATCATCCTACAGCCTGTAGTAGTAACGCGACATTTGGGTCGCAGCCAATGGCTGCTCCGCTTGAGCCCTCACCTGTTCCGGCAGATGCGCCTCGGGCGCGCCGGGTGTGGGGGGGCCGTCTGCAACGCCCGTTGCGTGCTCCGACGCCCCGTAGGAGCACTGTTAGCTTGCCGCGCTTGCGATGAAACGCACCCTGTTCCTCGTCAGCATCGCCGCCCTCGCTGCCTACCTGCTCTCGCCCATGCCAGGGCGATCGGTTCCTCTGGACGAGCGGATCCACGAGAAGCAGCGTCAGCTCGGCAAGGCACGCCGCACCGAAGGCGTGCTCACAACTACGATCACGCGCCTGAACACGCGACTCGAGGCACTCCGTGGCGAGTTGCGACGCGTCGATGTCCAACTCGCGCGCGTGCAGGACGACCTCGTCCGCAGGCGGGAACAGCTGCTGCGACTCCGCGACCGGCTGCAGCGGGCCCGCGACCGCCTAGAGCGGATGCGACGTCGGCTGGGGGCCGCCAGAGAGGTGCTCGCCGCGCGTCTCGTCGAGCTGTATAAGGACGACCGGCCGGACCTCCTGACCGTCGTACTGGAGGCGGACGGCTTCGCTGATCTGCTCGAGCAAGCCGAATTCCTGGACCGGATCGCGCGCCAGGACGCTGTCATCGTCGAGCGGGTGCGGCAGTTGCGCGACCGGGCGCGAGCGCAGGCGAAGCGGCTCGCGGCGCTCGAGACGGCGGCGCAGCGAGCGGCGCAGGACGTGTTGCGTCGGCGCGACAACGTCGCTGCGACTCGTGATCAGTTAGCGCAGGCCCGTGCCGACCTGGACGCGACGCGTGCCGACCGTCGGGTCGTGCTCGCAAGCGTGCGCGGCAGCCGCAGGCAGGCCCAGGAGGATCTGAGAGCGCTCGAGGCCGAGCAGGTGCGCGTCGCCGCGCGCCTGCGCGCAGCTGCCACCGCTCCGGCCCCTGGCGCACCGCAGGTCGCTCCAATCCGCCCTGGCTCGGGCCAGCTGATCTGGCCGATCGACGGCTCGATCACCTCACCCTTTGGGCCGCGCTGGGGTCGCCTGCACGCAGGGCTCGACATCGGTGCGCCGGAGGGCACGCCGATCCGCGCTGCCGCCTCAGGCCGGGTGGTACTGGCCGGCTGGCAGGGCGGCTATGGCAACTACACCTGCATCCAGCACGACGCCAGTCTCTCCACTTGCTACGCCCACCAGTCACGGCTCGGAACCACCCAGGGGGCGACGGTCGCCCAGGGTGAGGTAATGGGCTACGTGGGCAACACAGGCAACTCCTTCGGCGCGCACCTGCACTTCGAGGTCCGCGTCGGCGGTTCGCCCGTCGATCCGCTCGGCTACCTCTGAGCGACCGTCGTCGACCAACAGGATCGACTCAGCCATTCAGCGGCCTTAGAGACGCCACCGTGGCGTAGCAGGCCTCCGTGGCGTCATCCTCCGACGGTGTGTAGGTTTACCGTCCCGGCATCGGGTATCTACTTGGCCTTCCCCGTCAGCGAAAGGAACCCGCGATGAAGCGCTTCAAGACCTTCCGGACACGGATCGTGCTCGTCATGTTCGCCGTGCTCGTCGCCACGGTGGCGCTGGTGCCGACGTCGCATGCGAAGGGGCCAGCGGGCGCCTACGACCGCGCTTTCCTCACGGACATGATCGGTCATCACACCATGGCCGTTGACATGGCGGAAATGGCGCGCGAGAAGGCGACCCACCCCGAGCTGAAGAAGGCCGCCGAGGACATCATCCGGACGCAAAGCGCAGAGATCGACCGCATGCGCCGATGGCTGCGTGACTGGTACGGAGTGCGCCGCGTCCAGCCGGAGTTGGAGCACCACGAGATGCTCCAGATGGGGGAGCTTGAGGAGGCCACGGGCGCCGAGTTCGAGATCCGTTTCCTGGCACTGATGAGCGTCCACCACACCCAAGCGATCGAGCGGGCGAGCGTCGCGATCGAGCGGGCCAAGCACCGGCCGGTCCGGAAACTGGCGCGCGCCATCGTCAAGGCCCAGGAAGGCGAAATCGAGCAGTTCCGCGATTGGCTCGTCGCCTGGTACGCCAGCTAGCAAGGGAGGCGGATCCGCCGGCCGCGGGCTCCGGCCCCGCGGCCGGTTACCCCACTCTCAGCGAGCTGGTGTGGCGCAGGCGACGTCGCCGCGCAAACGGACCGCCAAACCGGCGACAAGGAGCGCAAGGCCGGCCGCGCCGAGCAGCGGCTGAATGGGCTCGAAGTAGCTCAGCGCCCCACTCACGCCGATGAGCGCAACCACGAGCTTGTTGCAGATCGGGCAGCCGATCGCAAAGACCGAGAGCAGCGCGGCTCCCACGCTCTGCTTCGCGCGGTCCGGGGCCGGGCTGGCGCTGCCCGGTGAAGAGCGGACGTAGGTCGCGGCGATGAGACCCAGCAGCGCGGCGGATACAGCCCAGACCGGGTAGTCCCACCACGTGACTGGCGTCATCCGGGTGTAGAAGCTAGTCGGAACCACTCCCGTGGGCACACCCATGACGAGCGCTGCCGCCACGGCAACCAGAACGGCGACCAGCCACCTGCGGGGCGGCCAGGTCGTCATGGAAACGAGGCCGGCTCGAAAGAACGGAGGAGCCGGAATCATCGGGCCCATGCGTGCGGGATCGTAGCGACGCTCCTACAGCTCGTCGGATCGGCGATCAAGGGCGCGTGGGCGTTCTCGTGCAGGTCGTCATAGCAATGCCCTGCTGAAGGACGAGCCCGCGCACACTCGAAGGCACCGGAAACTTTCGCGAAAGGGTCCGAGTGTGTATCGCAGATTTCTAGCCGCGGCGGCGGCCGTCGTGGTGAGCGTGGCCGTCCCCGCGACGGCCTCCGCGCAGGTCGCGCACGTCGTCCAGGAGGGAGAGACGCTGTGGTCGATCGCCGCCGACCACGGCCTGACCACGGGCGCGCTCGCCGTCGCCAACGGGCTATCGGAGGACCGGCACGTTCTGGCGGGTGAGACGATTCGGATACCGGCGGCAGAGCAAGCAGGCGGTGCGCCGTCGGGCGCCGTTACCCCTTCGCCGATGGGTGCGTACACGGTCAGGCAGGGGGACACCCTCTCCGCCATCGCTGCGCGCAACGGCTCGAGGGCCGATCAGATCGCCTGGATGAACGGGCTCGACCCGGATGAGCCGCTGCTGGCTGGAACCGCGCTCAAGCTGCCGACTGGCGCCCCCGACGCGACGGACGCGCCGACGCCCGCTTCGGGGGCCGCCGAAGCGGCGCCGCATCCGACACAGGAGACCGTGGCACCCGCGCTCGTGGAGCAGGTCGCCCTCGAGCACGGCGTCCCGTCGTCCCTCGCGACCGCGATCGCGGAGCAGGAGAGCGGCTTCAACAACGCGCTTGTCTCTAGCGCCAACGCCCGAGGGGTCATGCAGCTTCTGCCCGGCACTTGGGATTTCGTTCAGAGCGACCTCGCCGGATATGCGCTACAGCCCGCGTCCGCGCAGGACAACGTGCACGCTGGCGTGCTCTACCTCGGCCAGCTGCTGCGCGACACCGGCGGCGACGAGGCCGCGGCCACCGCGGCCTACTACCAGGGCCTCTCATCAATCCGGAACGTCGGTCTGCTGCCGGAAACCCGGGCCTATGTCGCGAGCGTGATGGCGCTCCGCCAGAAGTACGGCGGCTGACCGCCCGGGGCGGCGCTGGGCGCGACGTGCGCTGCTGTCGACCCATCACGCGACGCTGGTCGCGCGGCGAGCGACCAGCGGTATCGCAGCGCCTTCGCGGGCATGGCTGCAAGGATGGCGGCATGGCGCGACCGGCCGGCCCGCCACTCCCGCTCGGCGGAGGAGAATGACGCTGTGATGGGCTCCAGGGACGACGGGCATCACGGTCGCTCGGGAGGGTTTCGCTTCAGGTCGCTCTACTGGCGTTCGCTCGAGGCGAACGTCGTTGGCGCGGCGCTCGCGTTCGTCTATCTGAGTTTCATCTCGCCGCCTCAGTCCACGCGGCTGTCGCGTGGTTCGGCGCCGCCGTCCTCTTCGGAGTCGTGACGGCAACGCACCACCCGGCTATCTACGTCGCCGGAACGGTCGCCGGCATCGTCCTGGCCGGGCTCACCACCGCGGCCGTTACCTTCCTGCTCAGCGAGCGGGCGATGCGGCCGCTGTTCGTCCTTGCCCTCGCCGGCGAGGTCCCGCCTGAGCGGGAGTCTGCGGGAATCCTGGGCACGAGCCCAAGGCTGCTGGTCTCCTGGGCTCTCGGCTCTGGAATCGCCTTGCTCGCGATCGCCCTGGCGTTCCTCGGCAGGGGCGACTCGACAGGCGACGAGCTGATTGGCCCCGTCCTCTTTCTCGTCGGCGCCGGCCTCTTTGCCGGCGGCCTTCTGCTCGCGGGAGCTGCCCGCTCGGTCTCGGAGCGCGTCGCCAGGGTGCGGGCGGCCCTCGAGCGCGTCGAGCAAGGATCCCTCGAGGAGGAGGTAGTGGTCGACGACGGCGGCGAGATCGGCTTCCTGCAGGCCGGCTTCAACCGCATGATCGCCGGACTCCGGGAGCGCGAGCGGATCCGCGAGGCCTTCGGCACCTACGTCGATGCCGAGGTCGCCGAACACATCCTGAGGGAGGGGACCTCGCTCGCGGGCGAAGAGCTTGAGGTGACGTTGATGTTCATCGACATCCGCGACTTCACCGGTTTCGCCGAGCGCCGGAGCGCCCCCGAGGTGGTCGCGACCGTGAACCGGCTCTGGGAACACATCGTGCCGGTGATCCACGCCCACTCCGGCCACGTCGACAAGTTCATCGGGGATGGGCTGCTCGGAGTGTTCGGGGCTCCGCGACGCGTCCCGGACCACGCCGATCGAGCCCTGGTTGCCGCGCTCGAGATCGTCGCGGCGGTGGAGGATGAGTTCCAGGGGCGAGCTGTCGGTCGGCGTCGGCCTCAACTCCGGCGTGGTCGTGGCAGGAAACGTCGGCGGCGCCGGCCGCTTCGATTTCTCGGTGATCGGCGACGCCGTCAACGTCGCCGCGCGGGTCGAGGCGGCGACCCGCGAAACCGGCGACGCGATCCTGATCAGCGAGCACACACGCCGGCTCCTGACCCGGGATGAGGTCGAGCTCAAGGGACGGCCGCAACTGCGACTCAAGGGCAAGAAGGAGGCGGTCGTTCTGTACGCAGCGAGTACCACCGCTGCGTCCCGGCTCGGCTGACGTCTTGGTCGCTGCGCGCCAGTTGTCCGACATGCTGTCGGTGCACTCGGAGTACCGTGTCAATGGGAGTTGAGCGCGATGGCAACCGAGTCGCACGAACGCCACGGTGCTAGTCACCGGGCCGAGACGGCGCCAGTTGAAGATGTCGTGATGCTTCTGCGGGCGATTCTCGGTCCCCGGCTCGTTCTCTCGATTGCCGGGGCCCGTACTCCGGGGTGCGTTGCGAAGTGGGCGCAGGGACGGGGGCGCCCGGGCGGCTGGGGGGAGGTGCGCATGCGCATTGCGCTTGAGCTGGCGCTGCTGATCGTCGACGCCGAGGGTCTCGAGGCCGCGCGCGGCTGGATGGTGCGGCGTGACCCGGACCTTCGAGGGCGCTCGCCGCTGGGGGTGCTCGCACAGGACCCGCCGAGGCTGGCCCGTGACAGGCTGGTTGAGGCAGCGCGTGTGTCGCTTCGGCGCGGCGATGTCACCGCCCGGCTTGTCCCTCCGGGCCCACCGGAAGCAGCAGCGTAGGACAACGCGGCCAAGCCGTCCCGCCTGTGGGTTTTGGCGCGGGGATGCCTCGGGTATTGCTCAGCCAGTCCTACAGCATGGTCGTAGGACTGCATGGTCGTGTACGGGATGTCGCCGATAGCCAGACGGGGCCGACGAGCTGGACTCGCCACCCGCGCGACGCCCGCACGAGCCAGGCCGCGCATTACCGCGCACCTCTTGGAGGGAGGTAGGGATGCAACGAGGTCTCGTACGTTGCCTGCTGGCGGTTTTCGTCGCGTTGGGGGTCTTCGCCGCTCCGGCGGCCGCCGATCATGACGGCGACCCCGACGTCGCGGGCATAACCAAGCTGTTCAACCAGGCCAACGGCAGCGGAGCCATCAACTCGGACATCGCCTTCTGGGGCGACCGGGCCTACCAGGGCCACTACGACGGGGTCCAGATCTTCGACGTCTCCGACCCGGCCGCTCCGGCGCTGCTCAACAACTTCCAGTGTCACGGCCCGCAGAACGACCCCGTGGTGTGGGGGAATCTGCTGTTCCTGGCCGTCGACCGGACTCAGACCGGCCCGGAATGCGGCTCCACTAACACGGTCGCCCACGACGATCCCAACGGCTGGGAAGGCGTGCGCATACTCGACGTGAGCGATCCGGCCAACCCCGAGTTCATCAAGGGCGTCTACACGGACTGCGGCGCCCACACGGTCACGCTCTACCCCAAGAGCCGTGGCCAGGTCCTGCTGTACGTGTCGTCGTATCCGCTGCGCCCCGGGCCGACCTGCGGCCCCGTCACGGGACCCCCGGCGGGCAACAGCCCGCTGCACGAAAAGATCTCCGTGATCAAAGTGCCGGTGCTCAACCCAGGCGCGGCCAAGGTGATCGCCCAGCCGAAGATCAGTTACCCCGGTGACCCCGACAACAAGTTCCTGCCGGTCACAGACCACGGACTTGCAGGAGAAGGTCTTGTCGATGGCTTGACCGCGTGCCACGACATCGGCGTCTTCGTGGAGCTCCGTCTCGCGGCCGCCGCCTGCGCCGAGCAAGCGCAGCTGTGGCGCATCAAGCGCAACGGGCTACCGGACACCGAGCATCCCCTGTGGGTCTACGACGACAACGTCGACACCGACGGGGCGGGCGGCGGCGATGTGGTCGTGGACTTCTGGCACTCGGCCACCTTCAGCTGGGATGGCAAGGTGGTGAACTTCATCGACGAGTCGTTCGGCACCGGCTGTCCGACCGTGACACCGAACGTCTACGGACGCGGGCCGGGGGATACCGGCGCGATGTTCTTCCTGTCGACGAAGAGCGGCAAGAAGCTCAGCCACTTCACGTACCCGAGGGCCGGCGAAACCGGCTACTGCTCGGCACACCTCGGCAACGTGGTGCGCACCAAGGATCGCGACCTGCTCGTGAACGCCTGGTACAACGGCGGGGTGGACGTGATCGACTTCACCGACCCGTTCCACCCGGCGGAAACGGCGTACTGGGACGAGACGTCCGACAACTGGTCGGCGTACTGGTACGAGGGTGCCGGGCTCGGCGAGGGTCAGTTCCCGGTCTATGCCACCGATGGCGTGGAGGATCCGCCGACGGGCGAGGGCTTCCAGGTCTTCAGCGTCCTCTCGGACGTGACGACCACGGCCCTGCCGTACCTGAACCCGCAGACGCAGGAGCAGGCGCTCGGGCACGGATTCAAGGTGAAGGCGGCGAAGGCAGCCCGCTATCGCTCCGCGTCCGCCACCGGGACGACTGCTCGCAGGAGCGCGGCGAGCCGCGCAGCGGCGAGGCACTTGGCGCCGTAGCGAGCTAAGACGGAGGGCGCTTCGGGGCCGCTGCGGAGGGCGGTCCCGAAGTCCGCCTGCCGGTGACGGGCGTAGGCGCGCTTCATCCGGGCGAAATCGGGTACAACTACCGACGGTCTGTAGGAGCGGGTACCCCAACCCGGCTCCCCAATTCAGACCCTCCAAGTTTCGGGGCCGGCACAGTGCCGGCCCCGGGCTTCTCGCCTAGTGCGCGTGCTGATGGAGGCAGTCAGCAGCGAGCGCTTCGGCGGGCGGGTGACCGAGCAACAGCACCGGGAGACCGGCGGCCAGAGCGAACACCATGGCAACGAGCAACCCGGCGAGCGCGCGCGTGGCGAGTTCGAGGCCGCGTCCCGCGCGACGCGGCTGCTCGTCAATCAGGTAGCCCACCCGCAGGCGGGCGTGCCCGCGCCCGCCGAGCGCGATCAGCCCGCGCGGTTGCGCCGTTGCCGCCTTGCAGATCGCGCTCGCGAGCGCGAGCGGATCGCTTGTCCGCGACACCGCGTACTCGTCCGCGTCCCGCTCCAGGTGGAACTGCAGCTCCCGCCTGGCGGCCTGGGTTCCCGGAACCACGCGCGCGACCGCCGCCAGCACCGAGGCGGCAAGCAGAATCGGGCGATGCCGGCGGTGGAGGTGCCCGACCTCATGGGCGAGGCTGGCCTCGAGCTCCTGCGGGTCCATTGCGCGTAGCGCGGCATCGGAGACGACAATGCGGCGACGGCCCAGCCGCGGCACGGCGACCACCAAGCCGTGATCGTGAACCACGGTGCTCCCCGCCGGCCCGTCGCCGACCGCCCGGCGCAGCATTCGCGTCAGCGCGACCCAGCTGCGGGTGAGCGCGAAGGCAAGCCAGATCAGCGAGCCAGCAAGCACGGCAGCCGGCAGCAGACCGGCCGCGTGTGCGACCGGATGCTCGGAGACGCCAAGCTCCGTCGTCAGGAGCGGCAGTACCTGGTGCAGACACCAATGGGTAAGCGCGTCGAAGAGGCCGATCTGCGGAAGGTGGACGAACAGGAACACCGCACCGACGGCGGTCACGAGTGCACGCAGAGCCAAGGTCGCGAGCCAGACCACCGCGGCCCACATTGGCGTGACACGCTCGAGCCCGAGCAGGTGTGGCACGGCGATCGCCGCCGTCAAGGTCAGACCGAGCGTCGCCTCCAGCACGCCCTTAGTCGGCCTTTCCGCGGGCGCGACGAATCCGGTTGGCCTGGCGGGCGAGCTCGTCCACCTCGTCGGGCGCAAGTTCGCCGACGAGGCTCAGCAGAGCGGCCCGACGGGTGTCGGGTGCCGCGCCGGCGAGCTGCTCACGCATCGCCATGGCGATCAGCTGCGATTCGTCGTAGCGGGCGCGGTAGACGAACGCCTTGCCGCGGCGCTGGCGTGTCAACAAGCCGCGGTCGAGTAGCCGGTTCATGACGGTCTGCACCGTGTTGTACGCAGAGCGTTGGCCGGGCCGCTGCAGCTCCCGCACGTCGTCGACGGTGGCCTCGCCGAGCTTCCAAATCGCAGCCATCACCTCCGTTTGGAGATCTCCCAAGGCCAGATTGCGTTTCGTCTGCCTGCGCACGCCGCGAGTCTAATCACGCGATGCACGAGAAAGGGTGGCAACTCATTCCGGAAGGCGCGACTTGGCACCCTCGACAAGCGAGCGGGAGGGCAGCGGCGGAGCAGTCCGCAACCCGCTGTTTGCGCGCCTGCTCGTGCGCCTGCGCAGGAACGAGCCACCCGAGCACCTCGAGTATCGACGCGAGCTCCTTCGCGGCCTGTCCGGCCGGGTCCTCGACGTCGGCGCCGGTGACGGGGCGAACTTTCCCCACTTTCCCAGCTCGGTGACGGAGGTCATCGCCGTAGAGCCGGAGCCGTTCCTACGCGAGCGCGCTCGCGAGAATGCCAAGCACGCTGCCGTCCCCGTGAACGTGGTGGACGCCTTGGCGGACCGGCTGCCGCTGGAGGACGCAACGGTGGACGCGGCGGTTGTCGCGCTGGTGCTGTGTACGGTGCCCGACCAGGCAGCCACGCTGCGCGAGCTACGCCGGGTCATCCGCGCCGGCGGCGAGCTGCGCTTCTTCGAGCACGTGCTCGCGCGCGACCCAACGCTCGCCCGCGTGCAGCGCGTGTTGGAGCGCAGCGGCTGTTGGCCGCTGGTAGCCGGTGGCTGCCATCCCGCCCGCGACACCGCGGCGGCGATCACCACGGCGGGGTTCAGCATCGAGGCCTGCAGGCGTCTGTCGGTGAAGCCGTGCCCGCTGGCGTTCCCGGTCGCCCCACACATCCTCGGTACGGCGAGGAATACTCCGTAACAGCCCCTCCTACGAGGCGTAGGAGGATCCGTACACTCCGCGAAGGTGATCTTCGCGCGTCGGCGTCGCTCGCCTTTGAGGGTTGCGCTCAGGTTCGTGGGCGGCGTGCTCATGACCAGCGGCGCACTGCTCCTGGCGAATGCGGCCGTGACGCTGCTGTGGCAGGAGCCGGTCTCGGTTCCTCGCGAGTCGCGAACAGCGTGCGCTCGACGCGAGAC
>JACCSF010000293.1 GCA_013813135.1 Thermoleophilaceae bacterium
GTGGTAGCCGCTGTCGTGCTCAGCCAAGGCGACGGCGAGCCGCCGCAGCGCGCCGAGCGCCAGCAGGACGCGCAGGCGGGGACGGACGACCGGGCCGACACCGCGCAGCAGCAGCCGCTCAGCGAGCCGGCCGAATCCACCCCCGCTGAGCCCGACCCCGCGCCCGCCGAGCAGCCGGCGGCCCCGATCGATCCGGCTCGGGGAATCGAGCTCAACGAGCAGGGCTTCGCGCTCATGGGCCGGGGCGATTTCGCTGCCGCGGTGCCGGTGCTCGAGCAGGCGGTTGCCTCCTGGCCGGAGGATTCGTCGGATCTGAACTACGCATACGCCCTCTTCAACCTGGGCAAGTCGCTCAACCGTGCCGGCCGTGCAAGCGAGGCGATCCCCTACCTGGAGAAGCGTCTCAACTGGGCCAATCAGCGCGGCGTGGTCAAGCAGGAGCTGAAGCTCGCCCGCAAGAACGCGGGACAGGGGTAGCCTGGCGGGCGGCATGGCCCGCCTGGAGCTGATCCCGACCGACGAGGAGCGCGAGATCCGCGCCGCCGTGCGCGGCATCTGCGGCTCCTTTCCCGACGACTACTCGCGCACCAAGCACGCCGCGGGCGAGCCGCCCACCGAGCTCTGGAACGCCCTGGCCGAGAAGGGCTACCTCGGGGTCAACCTGCCCGAGGAGTGGGGCGGCGGCGGCCTTGGCATGTCGGGACTGGCCGCCGTCGGCGAGGAGATCTCGGGTGCCGGCAAGTCCCTGCTGCTGATCGTGGTGTCGCCGGCGATCGTCGGCTCGATCCTTGCCCGGCACGGCTCGGACGACCAGAAGGACCAGTGGCTGCGCGGCATCGCGGCGGGCACGACCAAGGTCGCGTTCGCGATCACGGAGCCCGACGCCGGCACGAATTCGCACAACCTCGCCACTTCGCTGGACCGCCGCGGCGACCGGCTCCTGCTCAACGGCCAGAAGACCTACATCTCGGGTGTCGAGCACGCCGATGCGGTGCTGGTGGTGGCGTGCACCCGGCTGCCGGACGGGCAGCTCGGCCTGCCGTCGCTCTGCCTCGTCGACGTGGACGCGCCCGGCTTCACGCGCGACCCGATCCCGATGCCCTACATCGGCCCCGACAAGCAGTGGACGCTGTTCTTCGACGACGTCGAACTGGCGGAGCAGCGGCTGATCGGCGGCGAGGGCGGCGGGCTGGGGCCGGTGTTCGACGGCCTCAACCCCGAGCGCATCATGGGCGCGGCCGTGGCCTGCGGCGCCGGCCGGCGGGCTCTGGAAAAGGCCGCCTCATACGCCAACGAGCGCGCCGTCTGGGGAGCGCCGATCGGCACCCACCAGGGCATCGCGCACCCGCTCGCGAAGGCGAAGATCGACCTGGAGCTGGCGCGCCTGATGCTGCAGAAGGCGGCGGCGCTCTACGACGCCGGCGCGCCGGGCGCCGGCGAGGCCTCGAACATGGCCAAATACGCGGCGGCGGAGGCGGCGATCGAGTGCGTCGACCGCGCTGTGGTGGGGGGTGCGGCTCACGCGGACCGCCCCCGTTTCGCGCGAGATGATCCTGAACTACGTGGCCGAGCATTCGCTGGGCCTGCCGAAGAGCTACTGACGCCCTCGAGCAGGAGCGGCACGATCCGCTGCGGGACGTCGGACACGGCGTCCATGCTGCCGCCGCCCATCAGCAGCCTGTAGATCGGCGCCGCGTGGAGGACGTCGACCACGGCCTCCACGTCGAGGTCCGCGCGCAGCTCGCCGCGCTCGACGCCGCGCCGGACGATCTCGGCGAGGATGTCCCGGATCGGCTGCACCGCGCGGGCGACGATCTCCGCGTGGAAGTCGGGGTCGTCGATGGCCTCGCCCAGCAGGCGCGGCAGGGCGCGCGGAAGGACAGACGCCTCGAGCCGCTCCCGCTGCACCGCGACCAGCGCCCCGAGATCCCCCATGAGGCTGCCCGCGTCAGGCGGTGCGCCGGGCGGGCGCAGGCGCGAGAGCGCCTCGGCAACGAGCTCGTTCTTGGTGTCCCAGCGCCGGTAGATCGTCGTCTTGCCGACGCCCGCGCGCGCCGCCACCGCCTCGATCGTCAGGTTCTTGAGCCCGTGCTCGGCGAGCAGCGCGATGACCGCGTTGAGGATCGCCTCGTGGGCCTCCTCGCTGCGCGGGCGCCCGGGACGGCGGGCCGGCGCCTCCTCGGCGCGGGCCCGGTCCTGCCTCGCCGCGTTCCGGCTCGCGCTCACGCGTGCGCCGCCTCGGTCACGAAGGCGGCCTTCTCGCTCCGCTCACGCTCGCGACCCGGCAGCACCGCCAGCGCGACGACCGCGCCGGCCAGCGCGACCCCCGCGGCCACGATCAGCGTCGTGCCCATGGCCGAGGTGTAGGCCGTCTCCGCGACGCCGTTGAGCGTCGCGCCGGCCTGGCCGCCGATGCGCTCGGCCACGGCGCTCGCGCCACCGATCGAGCCCTCTGCCGCTGTCCGAGCCGGATCGGGCAGCCCCGCGACCGCACCCTCCATGTCGGCACCGTAGCGGCTCGACAGGAGGCTCCCGAGGATCGCGACCCCGAGCGTGCCGCCGACCATGCGCACCGTGTCGTTCATCGCCGACCCCACGCCCGCGTGGGCCAGCGGCAGCGCGCTCATGATCGACTCGGTGGCGGGGGCCATCGTCGTGCCCATCCCCAGTCCCAGTAGCACGAGCGAGCCGCCGATAACGCCGTAGCCAGTGTCCGCGCCCATGCCGGACATCACGACCAGCGCGCCCGCAGGATGGTGTTGTCGAGCGAGATCACCAGCAGCGAGACGGACAGGACGACGAGCGTCCACCATCTCCGGTCATATGCCTTGCCGCTTGTCGGTGCCATTGGGTGAGCCTCCTTTGGTGAATTCGATACGAAACCGTTGCGTATCGGTAGTGAAGCACACACACGCGACTTATGCAACGGTCGCGTTTCGAATTCTTGCCGCGGCGCTGGTCGGCGCCGCCCTGGCGGGGGCGGCGACCGCCGACGCGGCGACCTGGCGGCCGGATGTGGGCGCGGCGCGTTCGTACGCCGAGGGCCGGCTCGGCACGGTCTCCTTCGCCGTGCGCACCGAGGAGCGGCTCTACGGGGTGGCGGCGCGGCGCACCGTCCCGTCGGCGAGCGTCCTGAAGGCGATGCTGCTCGTCGCCTACCTGCGTGAGCCGGCGGTGCGCGCCCGGCCGTTGCGCGAGGCCGACCGCGGCCTGCTCGAGCCGATGGTGCGGTGGTCCGACAACGTCGCGGCCACACGCGTACGCGACATCGTTGGGAACGACGGCCTCGTGCGCTTGGCGCGGCGCGTCGGGATGCGGGCCTTCACGCCGGCCGCGGTCTGGGGGCTCTCGCTGATCGACGCGGCCGACCAGACGCTGTTCTTCCTGCACATCGAGCGCTCCGTCCCGGGCCGCCACCGCGCCACGGCAATGGGTCTGCTGAGCTCGATCGTGCCGTCACAGCGCTGGGGCATCGCACGCGTGCGTCCGCCGGGGTGGGCGCTGTACTTCAAGGGGGGGTGGGGATCCGGCAGCGGAGCGGTGGACCACCAGGTGGCGCTCCTGAGGCGCGGCAAACGGCGCGTCTCGGTGGCGATCCTCACGACGAACAGCCCGAGCCACGGCTACGGCAAGGAGACGCTGCGCGGCGTGGCCGCCCGCCTGCTG
The DNA here is from genome assembly GCA_013813135.1 of Thermoleophilaceae bacterium. Classification (GTDB taxonomy): domain Bacteria; phylum Actinomycetota; class Thermoleophilia; order Solirubrobacterales; family Thermoleophilaceae; genus JACVRW01. The sequence goes on from JACCSF010000293.1 coordinate 3,667, forward strand.
CGCGGGCTGGATGCTCGCGCGCGGCCGGACCAGAGCCTCGGGTTCGCGCTAACCGCCTCCTAGAGCTCGGCCGACTCGGCGGCCACCCGGGGGCCGGCCAGCAGCGCGACGTGCAGGTAGAGCAGCACCGGCTCCAGCGCCGGCAGCTCCGCGGCGCCGTGCTCGCGGATGTGCCTCACCACGACGTCGTCGACGGCGGCGACGACGGCGTGGAAGACCTCGATCGGCAGGCGCGGCTGTGCTTCGCGGCGGCGCTCGCGGATCAGCTCTGCGTAGCGGTCGCGCAACCGCTCGCGCCGCTCGAGCGCCTGTGGGCCGGCGGCCGCCACCTCGATCAGAAACACGCGCGCCAGCGCCGGCTCGGCGGCCAGCCAGCGCAGGTAGGCGCTGATCTGGGCACGGGTGCGCTCGAGCCAGTCGTCCTGGTTGGCGTGCGCCTCACGTACGCGCTCGAGCAGCTGCTCGCCGGCGGCCTCGTACGCGGCCAGGAAGCACTCCTCCTTGTCGGCGAAGTGCTCGTAGAAGGTCTTCTTCGAGACCCCGGCGCGCCGGACCACGTCGTCGATCGTCGCGGCCGCGTAGCCGCGCTCCGCCACGGCCCTCCCGACGGCCTCGAGCAGGCGCGCGCGCTGCGACGCCTCGACCACGTCGCGGTCGAGCCCGTGGGTGCCGCGAGGCAGGCGGCGGGGGAAGTCCTGAGAGGTCGACTCCATTGTGTACGCCCTGGTACATTACCGCCCATGGACCTCACGCTCTCGCCCTCCGAGGCGGCATTCCGAGACGAGCTGCGTGCCTGGTTGGCCGAGCATCATCCCGGTGAGGATCCGCCAGGGGACGACGAGGCCTTCGAGCACCGGCGCGACTGGCAGCGCAAGCTCTTCGAGGCCGGCTATGCCGGCTTCTCCTGGCCCAAGGAGTACGGCGGCCGCGGCGCCACGCTCATCGAGCAGGCTCTGTTCGGCGAGGAGATGGCCCGCGCGAAGGCGCCTCAGCCGGTCAACGTGCTGGGCATGGTCATGGGCGGGCCCGTCGTGATCACGCACGGCACCGACGAGCAGAAGGACCGCTGGCTGCGAGCGATCCTCACCGGCGAGGAGATCTGGTGCCAGGGGTTCTCGGAGCCCGAGTCGGGCTCCGACCTCGCGTCGCTCAAGACCAAGGCGGTCAAGTCGAACGGCGAGTGGCTCGTGACGGGCCAGAAGGTCTGGACCACCTACGCCCACAAGGCCAAGTGGTGCATGCTGGTGGCCCGGACCGACCAGGACGTGCCCAAGCACCAGGGCCTCACCTACTTCATCATGGACATGGAGCAGGAGGAGGTGCAGGTGCGCCCGCTGCACCAGATCACGAAGGAGCCGGAGTTCAACGAGCTCTTCATCGAGGAGGCTCGCATCCCGGACGAGAACCTGGTCGGCGGGGTGGGCAACGGCTGGGCCGTCGCGATCACGACCCTCATGAACGAGCGCGCCGGGCTGGGAGCGGCGGCGGCCGCCGGCGTCCGGATCGGTCTCGAGGAGCTCAAGCAGCTCGCCCACGAGCGCGGCGCCGACGAGGACCCGGTGATCCGCCAGCGCCTCGCTCAGCTGACGATCGAGGTCGAGCTGCTGCGGCTGAACTCCTGGCGCGGCCTCACCCAGATCATGAAGCGCGGGGTGCCCGGCCCCGAGGGCTCGCTGCCGAAGTGGCAGTGGGGCGAGATCAACCAGGCGCTCACCGAGCTGGCCGTGGACGTGCTCGGCGAGGAGGGCGCCTACTGGGACTCGCCGTGGACCTACCGCCTGCTGCGCTCACGCGCCAACTCGATCGAGGGCGGCACCACCGAGATCCTCAAGAACATCATCGCCGAGCGCGTGCTCGGCCTCCCGAAGCTGCGGTAGGCCCGAAGCAGCCGGCTCGGCCGGCTGCGCAGGGAAAGGAACCAGATGAACTTCGACTTCTCAGACGATCAGCAGGCGATCAAGCGCACGGCGAAGGACCTGCTCGCCGACCGCTTCAAGTTCGAGCGAGTGCGTGAGCTGGCGGAGGCCGGCAGCTACGACGACGACGCCTGGAAGGAGCTCCGCGAGCTGGGCTGGCCGGGCATCTTCATCGAGGAGCGGTACGGCGGCCAGGGGCTCGGCGTGGTGGAGCTCGTGATCCTGATGGAGGAGCTCGGCTACGCGCTCGCGCCGGTGCCGTTCCTCTCGAACGCCGCAGCCGGCCTGATGATCCAGGCGGCCGGCTCGGAGGAGCAGAAGCAGCGCTGGCTGCCGGGGATCGCGTCCGGCGAGCTGCGCGCCGCCGCCGGGCTGGTGAGGGGCGACGAGGCGAAGCTCGTCCCGGATGCCGATGAGGCGGACGTGATCGTGCTCTGCGGCGCCGAAGGGCGCCGTGTGGTGGAGCGTTCGGCCGCCGACGTGGAGACGGTGGCGACGATGGACTCCACCCGGCGCTACGCCCGGGTGCGCGCCAACGGCGCGGGCGATGCCCTCGAGGGCGACCACCGGCCGGGAATGAGCGGGGCGGTGCTGGCTGCGGCGGCCGAGCTGACCGGTGTGGCCCAGCGCGCGATGGAGATGGCCGTGCAGTACGCGCGCGACCGCAAGCAGTTCGGGCGGCCGATCGGCGCGTACCAGGCGGTCTCACATAGCTGCGCCCAGATGCTGCTCGAGACCGAGGGCGCGCGCTCGGCCACCTACTGGGGCGCTTGGACCGCCGACGCGGAACCGGAGACGCTGGAGCTGGCGGCCTCGATGGCGAAGGCGTACGCATCGGACGCCGGCTGGCGCGTCTGCTCGTCGTCGCTGCAGGTGCACGGCGGCATCGGCTTCACGTGGGAGCACAACCTGCACTTCTTCCTCAAGCGGGCGAAGGTGGACGCGCTGCTCTGGGGCAGCGCGAGCGAGCACCGCGAGCGTGTCGCGGACCTTTCCGCCGTCGGCGTGGCGGCAGGAGCCCCGGCCTAGGGGTTCTTGCGCGTCAGGGCCGCCGCCAGCGGCGACAACACCCCATAGTGCTCGGGCTCCGGTGGGCGCTCCCAGTGGACCTCGGACTGCGGTGGACGCGACACCACGTGATAGACCGGGACGGATGTGAGCTTCTCGAGCCGCCGCGGCAGGTCGATGCCGAGCCACCGCGACGACCCCGTCGGAAGGGTCGAGACGACGATCTCGTCGAACTTCATCGGATCCCAGGTCTCCATCGTGGCCACGATCGGATCGGCGTCGCCGGTGTGGCCGCTCACGTTGTCGAGGCCGGCTGCGCGCATGCCCTCCAGCGCTTCGGCGAGGCGGGCCTCCGCATGCTGACCCTCGCGCGGCACCAGCAGCGTGAAGCGGCACGCGCCCCGGCTCGCGCGCGCCTGCAGAGCAGCGAGCAGATCATCGGAGGTCGCGGTGATGTTCGCGACGACCAGGACGTGGAACTCCCAAGCCATGGCGCCCTCCTCGGGCCTTTGTGCCGTTCCCTTGAGAGTAGCGCGGCGGACGTCGTGCCGGGAGTGCGTCAGTCGGCCGCGTCGAGGCGCCCGCGGAAACTCGGCAGGCCCTCTTCGTGAGCCTGTATCGGTCCGCGCCGCTCCGAGCCCAGGGCGAGCTGGTCGAGGCGCTCTATCTCGCGCTCTCCCTCCACCCGCGCCGGATGACCCGACGGGAGCGCCTCGATCAGCGTCCGGATGCGGTTGCGCAGCTGGAGCGCGAAGTGGGGGGTGGACGCTCCCATGAGCTGGCGCACATCCTCCGCGGTGGGCTCGCGGTGGAGGCGGTCGGGGCGCTCGTACTCGCTCATGGGACGCCGAATCCTACGGGTGCGCTCTACGGCGAGTTCGCCTGCACGGGGATCAACTCGGTCGTCGCGTCGATGCGCGCCTGCTCGTCGACCGAGATCGCCTTGTCGTCGCCGAGGATCCAGACGCGGTTGTAGACGGCCTGGCCGGGGTCGTCCTCGTACCCAGGCTGCACGCTCAGCAGGTAGTCCTCGAGCGGGCGCGGCAGCTGGTCTGCGTCGTCGGTGAGGAGCAGCGGCGCAAACACCCCGCGCGTGGCGAGCGACGCGGCGGCGGCGGCATCGAGCGGGCGGTCCACGTTGGCGATCGCGAAGTTGTAGCCCGGCACCACGATCCCCCAACCGAAGTCACCCCTCTCGTAACGGGCGAAGGCGATCGCGTTCTCGACGGGCGTGCGCGCGGCGATTCGGCTCACCGACCGGGCCAGCTTGCGCTTGGTCAGCTCGCGCTCCACCTCCCCGGAGATCACGCTCTGCGGGCCGAGCAGGTAGACGTTGGGCCGCTCGTGGCCGGCCAGCGCCCGCCGCACCGGCGCGGGGATCGAGTCCGCCCTCACCGGCAGCGCGGCGTCCCCGGACCGCGCTGCCCACGACGCCGCGGGCAGCGCCCATTCGGGGCTGTCGGCGGAGTAGAGCACGACGTCGCCCGACGGCTTGCCGCTCGCCGCGGAGATGAAGCGGTCGATTGCGGCGGCGCGCTGGAACGCGTCGCCGCCCTGCACCACGGCGGTCTTGAAGCCGTCCGGGCGTGCCACGCCGGCCCCGATGCGGATCACCTGGGCGTCCTTGGAGAGATCGGAGCCCTTGGGCTGCAGGTGGTTGAGCGTGTCCTCGCTGATCGCCGGCAGCTCGTCTCCGTCTGACAGCAGCAGCGGAGCGCCGATCGGCGGTCCGGCCAGCACGGCCGCCGCGATCGCCGTCTGCCAGTCGTCGGAGTCGACGAGCACCACGGCGGTGGGGCGGTCCGCGCCGCCCGTGGCGGGGTAGAGGGCGCTCGCGACGCCGGCGGCGTCGGCGACCGCGTCGGCCCCGCCGACCCGGATCGTGTTGCGGGTGGCGCTCGAGGGGAAGCCGAGCTTCTCGGCCGCCTGGTCGTCCTGGGGATCCACGCCGAGCTGGGGCGGACGGCCGTCGTCGTCGCCGAGCGAGCAGCCACCGAACACGCAGGGGATCAGCAACGCAAGAGCCAGGCGACGCATGGCGGCGCAGATTAGCCGCGACCCCCCCTCTCGCATCTCGTTGGGCTAACCCGTCCGACTGGGGTGGGAATCTCGGCTCTTGCCGAGAGCCAGCGCAGCGAGGGTCAAGTGCCCGGACCGTGAGCACGCTGGCTCGCGGATCAAGCTGGACGGCACCTAGGGCAAGTTGGGCCACCGCCGTCAGCGCTACAAGTGCTCCCCGCGTGGGGGCAGGCCGCACGTGTTCACCGAGCTTCTGCCGCGAGAGGAATCCTGGAACGGGGGCCTGCGACAAGTCGAGCGCCGCGAGGGCCCCAAGGCCCCGCGTCACTACCAGTTCGTCGCCCGCGGGATCGCTGAGGCGCTGGCAGCGGTCGGGGCTGGCGACACCTACATGCAGGCCTCCCGGGTGGCGCGGGATCGTGCCCGGCGCTTTCGCTTCCACCCCGAGACTGGCGAGGTTCGCGAGTCCGCGCACGGCCAGCTCGTCGCCGATTGGGTCGGGCTGTTCGCGCTAGACGCTATGGCGGTTGACCGCCGGGGTTAGCGGCCGGACCCTGTTCGCCAGTTCGGGGGTTTGTCTGGCCGGAGACTGGCTCCGGCTGACCCCATGCGAAGGGAGGGTCCGGCCATGACCGGAACGATGACGAGTGCGGGCTTGGATGTCCATGCCCGCTCGATCGACGCTGCGGCGATCTGCGTCGCGACGGGGGAGGTGACGCGCAGGCGTTTCGGTGGCGCCTCGGGCGCGGTGATCGACTGGCTGAGGGGTCTGCCTGGGCCGGTGCATGCTTGTTATGAGGCGGGCCCGACGGGCTTTGGGCTGTTCCGCACCGCGGAGGCGGCGGGGATCCGGATGGACGTGATCGCGCCTTCGAAGACTCCGCGGGCGGCCGGCGATCGGGTCAAGACGGACCGCAAGGACGCCGAGCTGCTCGCGCGGCTGCTGCTCGCGGGGCAGCTGAGCGCTGTGCGGGTGCCCGAGGCGCGGATGGAGGCGCGCCGTGAACTGTTTCGTTGCCACGAGCAGGCGCGCGGGGACCTGATGCGCGCCCGCCACCGGACCTCGAAGATGTTGTTGCGCCACGGGCGGGTGTGGTCTGGGGGATCGACCTGGACCCAGCGCCACCGGGTCTGGCTCGCCGGCCAGCAGTTCGAGCAGGTGGAGTCCGAGCTGGCCTTCGGCGACTACCTCGCGAGCGTCGACGCGGCGGCTGCGCGCAAGGCGGCGCTCGCTGAGCGCCTCTCGCGCTTGGCGCTCGAGGAAGACCTCTGGCCGACGGTCTCGCGTCTGCGCGCCTTCCGCGGGATCGACACGCTGACCGCGCTCGGCCTGCACCTCGAGCTCGGCGGCGACTGGGCGCGCTTTGAGCGGCCCGCCCAGCTATCAGCCTGGCTGGGGCTGATCCCGTCGCTGCACCAGTCGGGCGAGTCCGCGACGCGCGGGGCGATCACCAAGACCGGGTCGCTCTACGCGCGCCGGCTGCTCGTCGAGTCGGCCTGGCACTACCGGCGCAAGCCCTACCTCGGGCCGACGCTCGCCGCCCGCCAGCAGGGCGTCCCCGACCAGGTCCTGCAAGGCTCGTGGCGAGCTCAGCGCCGTCTGCACCGCGTCTTCGGGCGGCTCAAGGCGCGCGGCAAGCCGGCCAACGTCGCGACAGTCGCGGTCGCGCGCGAGCTCTCAGGGTTCCTCTGGGCGGCAGCCGTGACCGACTGAGCACGCCCCGACATCCACCGGCCGGTGGCCGGGGCGCCGGGCCAGAGCGGCCGGCACGCGCGACACAGCTATGAGCAGCAGGCCAAGACCCGCCACGCCCGTTCCTAGAGCTGCGCACGCCGGCGACGAAAAAGCGCCATGGGGCAACCAATCCCCGCACCATCAGACTGGCAACGCCCGACAGAGCGCCCGACGCCCCGCCCACCGGCCACCCCCAAAGCCCCCCCGCCGGGCGCCGATCAACGCTGCCGACTTGACAAACCGCACGCCATATCAGTTGTGTTCGAGGCCTACCGAGCCAGGGCCTGGCCGACCGAGGGCTCGCTGCTGCTTGACCACCTGCCGTTTCGGATCGGGGCCGAGGATTCAAACGGCAGGGGGATACCCGGAGGAACGGTCGCC
>JACCSF010000333.1 GCA_013813135.1 Thermoleophilaceae bacterium
GTGGTACGCACGGCCGGCGCGAGCGGCGGCGCGTACGAGACTCGCGACGGCGAGCGCGCCGGCTGGGAGGCCACGCCGCTGCCCGGGCCGGTCAGTGACCTCTACGGCTGCGGCGACAGCTTCGCCGCCGGCCTCACCTATGGCCTCGGAGCCGAGCTGCCGATCGCGCAGGCGCTGAACCTGGCCGCGCGCTGCGGAGCCGCCTGCGCGACCGGCCGCGGTCCGTTCGAGGGACAGCTGCGCGGGGTCTAGGCCACGCGGCCGTCGGCCGGCTCGATCGGCAGCCCGTCCTTCACCCAGGCCTGCAGGCCGCCGGTGAGGTTGTGGGCGCGGTAGCCGGATGCGCCGAACGCCTGGGCGGCGAGCGCGGAGCGGCTGCCCGAGCGGCAGTAGAACACGACCGGCCGCTCACGATCGATCGAGTCCGCCGCGCCGCCGAGGCGGTCGAGCTCGATGTGGACGTCGCCCGCGATCCGCCCCGCCTCGTGCTCGTAGGGCTCGCGCACGTCGACCAGTTGAGCGCCACCGTCGCCGATCAGCTCGGCGACCTGGCGGGGCGACAGCTCCTCGGGCAGGTCGGACATGGATTCGAGGCTACCGCCCGGACAGCCGCAGTCGCGGGAGCCGCCGCCGAGTGCGGCCCTCGCGCCGCGGGCGCTCAGAGCGATACTGGCGAATGGTCAGGCCGGCGGGGATGTCGCTGGCCAGCGGGAGGAAGGCCTGGTCGCGAATTGTGTGCGTGGTCGCGGTCATAGCGCTCGTTCTTTTTGACCCAGTTCGCGGCCGGAACTCATCGCCCTCTCGTCCGGTAGGTTCGCCCGCCTTGGCGCGCGGATTCGCAATAGCCCTCGCCCTCCTCCTCGCCGGTCCCGCGCTGGCGAGCGCACGGCCCTGCACCGCCGACATCCACGCGAGCGACGTCCGCACGCAGCCCGGGCCGCCCCTGCGCTTCGGTATCGGCCCCCTCGTGCAGGCCGGGCAGGCGGGCGGCGGCCCGGCTGTGGCCGTTGCGGAACAGCCGGCGCGCACGCACGCGGCGCTGGCCCGGCTGAAAGCCCCCGGACGCCCGTTCGTGCTGCGCCTGAACCGCTTCTTCTGGTCCGACGGCGAGCCCGGCTTCCGCCGCTACCTGGGGCTGGCCCGCCGCTTCGCGCGCCGCGGCTACCTGATCGAGCTGCAGGTGCGCTACCACCCCGACGGCGCCCAGGAGGGCGACCTGTCCGCTTGGCGCGCGCACGTGCGCGAGGTGGTGCGGCGCTTCGGACGCATCCGCGCCGTGATTGCCCTCCAGATCGCCAACGAGGTCAGCATCACCTTCTCGCCGGACTCCTCCGACGGCGCCTACCGGCGCGCCCCCGAGGCACTCGTCGATGGCGTGATCGCGGCCAAGCGCGAGGTGCGGCGACTGGGCCTGCCCCGCCTGAAGATCGGCTTCAACTGGTTCTGGCGGCTGGACGCGGCCACCGAGCGGCGCTTCTGGCAGGCGCTGCGCGACCACGGCGGACGCCGCTTCGGCCGAGCGGTCGACTGGATTGGCCTCGACGCGTACCCGGGCACCGTCTTCCCGCCGAACGTGCCGCCGGGCGGCGAGCGCGACGCGATCGTGAGCGCGTTGCGCTCGGTGCGGTGCTTCGCCCGCGTGCCGGGTATCCCGCGCAGCACCCCCATCAAGGTGGAGGAAAACGGCTGGCCGACGCTGCTGCCGGCGCGCGGCTACGCCGAGCAGGCCCAGCGGCTGCGCAGAATGGCCCGCGCCGTGCACGACTACCGCGGCACCTTCGGTGTGAGCGACTACCGCTGGTTCAACCTGCGCGACGCCGACAGCAGCTCCCAGGCGCTGTTCCAGCACTTCGGGCTGCTCGAGTCCGACTACGACGCCAAGCCGGCCTTCGCGGTGTACGGCGAGCTCGTGCGCCGGCTCGGCGGGGCGGCTAGGGTTCGCCCATGACCTGGGATCTGCGCGGCAAGACGGTTCTGATCACCGGCGCCGCCCGCGGCATCGGGGCCGAGACGGCTCGCCGGGTTGCCGCCGCCGGCGCGAACGTGGCACTCGTGGGGCTCGAGCCGGAGGAGCTCGAGAGGGTGGCCGCGCAATGTGGGTCGAACGCGGCCGCGTTCGAGTGCGACGTGACCGACTGGCACGCCGTCGAGAGCGCGGTGGAGGGAGCCGTCGAGCGCTTCGGCGGCATCGACGTGGTGATGGCGAACGCGGGCATCGCTCCGGCCGGCATGACCCGCTCGATGGACCCGCGCGCCTTCGAGCGCACGCTCGAGATCAACCTGATGGGCGTCTGGCGCACGGTGCGCACCTGCCTGCCTCATGTGATCGAGCGCCAGGGCTACGTGCTCGTCGTCGCCTCCCTCGCGGCCGCGATCCACGGCCCCGGCATGGCAGCCTACGCCGCCAGCAAGGCGGGCGCCGAGGCGTTCGCCGACTCGCTGCGTGTCGAGGTCAAGCGTCTCGGCGTGGACGTGGGCGTGGCCTACTTCGCCTTCATCGACACCGACATGGTGCGGGGTGCCGATGCCCATCCGGGCCTCGGCAAGCTTCGCCAGGATGCGCCCGGCCCGTTCGGCAAGACGTATCCGCTCTCGGCCGTCGGCAAGGCGGTGGCGGAGGGCATGGAGAAGCGCAGCCGCTGGGTGGTGGTCCCCGGATGGGCGCGAGCCCTGCTCGTGCTTCGCACCGCCCTCGCGCCGCTGATCGATCGCGGCTCCTTCGACACCGCGGCCGAGGCCGACCGGCTCTTCCAGCAGGATGTCGAGAACCGCGGCACCGAGGCCGCTTCCGCGCCGGTCGGGCCCGGCGGCGAGGCGGGCAGCCAGCGCGAGCCGGCCGGCGCACCATGACCCCGTAGGCGCCGATGGCGAAGCGCGACCCCCGCATGATCGCCCTCGGCTACGGCAAGTTCGTACGAGCGGACCGGGTTTTTGCGCTGGTCCCGCTGGAGGGCGCCGAGCGCCAGGATGGGCGCCGCACCTACGTGCACGTGGACGGGCTCACGGAGCCGGTTGTGGCCTCCCGCTCGGAGCGGGCGATCCTCGCGGACGTGGAGGCCGCCCTTGCCGAGGCCGCCGGGCTCCCGCGCCGCCGGCGCTCGGCGGGCGCAGCCGGGCAGGAGAGCCTGCTCTAGAGCGGTAAGTGGTCCGTCCCCGAGACTAAGGGGGCCCGGCTCGAACGCAGCAGCGAAAGCCCGATGTGCAGGGCCTTTCTCAGCTTCATAGTCACCGCTATGACCACTCCGATCACCATCCGCCGAAGCAGCGACGCCGATACCCAGATACTGCGCCGGCTCGCCGAGCTCGACAGCGCGCGCCCGATGGAGGGCCCGGTCCTGATGGCCGAGCTGGGCGACCGCCCCGTGGCGGCGATCAGCCTGGACGGGCGGCGAGCGATAGCCGACCCGTTCGTGCCGACCGAGCGCGTGCTGTCGGCGCTGTTCGCCTGGGCCGCGACGGACAAGGCCGCGGCCTAGAACCGACTAGAGCTCCTTGACGGCCGACAGTACCGCGGCCACGGACTCCTTCGCGTCGCCGAACAGCAGCGCGGTGTTCTCGTTGTAGAAGAGCGGGTTGTCGATCCCGGCGAAGCCCGTGTTCATCGAGCGCTTGAGCACGATCACCTGAGCGGCCTTGTCCACGTCGAGGATCGGCATGCCGTAGATCGGGGAGCCCTCGTTCTCGCGGGCGGCCGGGTTGGTCACGTCGTTGGCGCCGATCACAAGCGCCACGTCGGTCTGCGCGAACTCCGGGTTGATCTCGTCCATCTCCTTGAGGTGGTCGTAGGGCACGTCGGCCTCTGCCAGCAGCACGTTCATGTGCCCAGGCATCCGGCCGGCGACCGGATGGATCGCGAAGTCCACCCGGATGCCGCGCTTCTCGAGCTCGTCGGCAAGCTCGCGGACCGTGTGCTGCGCCTGGGCAACGGCCATGCCGTACCCGGGGGCGACCACGACCTTCGACGCGTATGCCAGCTGGATCGCCACGTCGGCGGCATCGGTGGAGCGCACCGGCTTCTGCTCGCCGTCGCCGTCCGCGCCCGGGGTGACGCTCACGCCGCCGAAGCCGCCGGCGAAGATGTTCGCGATCGAGCGGTTCATCGCTTCGGCCATCTGCTTGGTGAGGATCGAGCCGGACGCTCCGACGAGCATGCCGGCCACGATCAGAGCCACATTGTCGAGCGCCATGCCCGCCGCGGCCGCCGACAGGCCCGTGAAGGCGTTCAGCAACGAGATCACGACCGGCATGTCGGCCCCGCCTATCGGCAGCACGAACATGTTCCCGAGCACCGCAGCGGAGACCAGGATCACGAGGAACAGCCCCTGCGACTCCGTACCGGCCGCGATCGCGATGGCGCAGCCGACCGCGGTCGCGAGCAGGCCGAGGTTGATGAACTTCTGGCCGGGCAGCTGGATCGGCCGGCCGGGCAGGATCTCCTGCAGCTTGCCGAAGGCGATGTTCGAGCCCCAGAAGGAGATCGAGCCGACGATCCCGGCGAACAGGATCGGAATCAGCTGCTCCAGCACGGGGTTGCCCCCGGTGTGCTCGAGCGCCTCGCGGTACTCCACGAACGAGATCAGCGCCACCGCGCCGCCGCCGACGCCGTTGAACAGCGCGACCATCTGCGGCATCGCGGTCATCTTCACGCTGCGCGCCGCGGGGACGCCGACCGCCGTGCCGAGCCCGATCCCGAGCACGATCAGCAGGTAGTCGCCGACGAAGTCGTAGAGCAGCGTGGCGACCACGGCGATCGCCATGCCGACGGCCGCCACGATGTTGCCCCGGCGCGCGCTGCGCGGGTGGTTGAGCAGGTGCAGCCCGTAGATGAAGCAGCCGAAGGCGAAGATGTAGAGGACCCGGATGAAGTCCGGGTCCGAGAGGAAAGAGGCGGTGTACATCAGTCGCGCCTCTTGAACATCTCCAGCATCCGGTCGGTGACCAGGAAGCCGCCGACGACGTTGATTGTGCCGAACGCGATCGCGATCACCAGCAGCAGCTCGTCGAGGAAGCCGCTGGCCTCGCCGATCAGCAGCAGCCCGCCGAGCAGCACGATCCCGTGGATAGCGTTGGTGGCCGACATCAGCGGCGTGTGCAGCGTGTTCGGCACCTTCGAGATGACCTCGAAGCCGACGAAGGCGGCCAGCACGAGGATGGTGAGCTCAGTGAGCAGATCCATGGTTAGGCCGTCGCTCCTGCCGCGTTGCGGGCGCCCTCGTGCACGATCTCGCCGTCGCGAGTGATGCAGGCCCCCTTGATGATCTCGTCCTCGAAGTCGAGCGCCAGCTCGCCTTCCTTCACCATCAGCTCCAGCAGCGCCTGGACGTTGCGCGCGTACAGCGACGAGGCGTGATCGGGCATCGTCGAGGCCAGGTTGAACGGGCCGGCGATCGTCACGCCTTCGCGCACGACCGTCTCGCCGGGCTGGGTGAGCTCGCAGTTGCCTCCGGTCTCGGCCGCGAGGTCGACGATCACCGAGCCGGGCTTCATGTTCTTGACGGCCTGCTCGGTCACGAGCAGCGGCGCTCGGCGGCCGGGAACGGCGGCGGTGGAGATGACGGCATCCATCTTGCCGATCTCGACCGCGAGCAGCTCGCGCTGGCGCTGCTGCTCCTCCTCGGTCAGCGCGCGCGCGTAGCCGCCGGCCGCCTCGGCGTCCTCGAGGCCCATGTCCAGCTCGAGGAAGCGGGCGCCGAGCGATTCGATCTGCTCCTTGACCGCCGAGCGCACGTCGAAGGCCTGCACGATCGCCCCGAGCCGGCGCGTGGTGGCGATCGCCTGCAGGCCGGCCACGCCGGCGCCCAGCACCAGCACCTTGGCCGGCCGCACGGTGCCGGCGGCGGTGGTGAGCATCGGGAAGAAGCGGGGCAGCTGCTGGGCCGCGATCAGGCCGGCCCGGTAGCCGCCGACGGTGGCCTGCGAGGAGAGCGCGTCCATCGACTGGGCGCGCGAGATGCGCGGGATCGCCTCCATCGCGAAGCTGGTGACGCCCGCATCGGCGAGCGCTCGCACGGTCTCGGCGGCGGTCAGTGGCGCCAGGAAGCCGATCAGCACCGAGCCGCGGCGCAGGAGGCCGATCTCCTCCGCCGACGGCGGGGCGACCTTCGCGACCACCTGTCCGGAGTAGCCGTCGCCGAGCTTGGCGCCGGACTTCTCGTAGTCGGCGTCGGGGTAGTGGGCGCCCTCGCCCGCACTCGCCTCGATGGTCACGTCGACGCCGCCGCGGCCGAGCCGCTCGACCACCTCTGGGACGAGCGCAACCCGCCGCTCGCCGCTCGCCGTTTCCTTGGGTACCGAGACGTTCATCGCTGACCGGCCGGGGGTCCGGGGCGTGAGCCCCTTGGCTGCCGACCCCGGGTCGGGGGCGCGGCATGCTAGCCGAGCGAGGCGCAGGACGCGGCGCCACCGCTAGGGTGCGCGCCGTGCGGATCCGCCCCCGATCGCTTGCGATGCTGCTGGGACTGGCTCTGCTGGCGGCGCCGTCGGCAACGTCCGCCGCTCCGGCGCAGCCCAGTGTCCCCGCCTGCGCGCTCGGCACGTCCTCCGCCGATCTGAAGGGCTTCTTCGCCGCGGAGCTGGCCCGCACCGAGCGCCGCTTCGGCAAGCGGCCCGGGAAGCGGCTCCAGTTCGCGACCGGCGCGGCCGCGTACGTCTACGGCCTCGCCCCGGTCGCTGTCAGCGCGACGACGCAGCGCTTTCTCGAGAACCAGCTGGTGAGCATCGCGGCGCTGACCGACCCCTCGGTGCGCACGGTCGTGCTGCCGAACCACGACACCACCTACACCGTCGGCACCCTCCAGCTCGCCGCCGGCCCGCGGATTCTCGACGTGCCCGACACGGCCGGCCGCTACTACGTGATCCAGCTCTTGGACGCCTACTCGAACACGTTCGCCTACGTGGGCCGGCGCACGACGGGCACGCGAGCTGGGAGCTACGCGATCGTCGCTCCCGGCTTCAATGGCGGCCTGCCGGCCGGCGTCAAGCGCATCCAGAGCCCAACCAACCTCGTCTGGGTGCTCGGCCGGACGCTGCTGCGCGACGCCGCCGACCTGCCCGCGGTCGCACAAGTGATGGGTGGCTACAAGGTGACCGACCTCAGCGCTTGGTCGGCGGGGGAGCCCCAGGGCTCGCTGGTGTTCGGCGCCTTCCCGACGCTGGCCGCGGTCGAGCTGCCCACCGGCGCTGACTTCTACGCCGCGCTCGGCGAGATCCTGAGCACCGATCCGGCGCCCGCGCGTGACGCCTGCGCGCTGCGCGCGTTCGCGCGCGCGGGCATCGGGCCGGGGAAGGCTCCCGAGGGC
>JACCSF010000342.1 GCA_013813135.1 Thermoleophilaceae bacterium
GGCGCGCTGGCGGCGGCGCGGCCGGGGCGCCGACGGCGCTGCCGCGGCGGCCGGACTCGACTCGAGCCGCGTCGACGTGGACATGGAGCGCTACGACCTGTGATCGCCGCCGAGTCCGTCGACACGACCGTGGTCGCCGCCTTCGCCGTCGGCTTCATCTCGTTCATCTCGCCCTGTGTGCTGCCCTTGGTTCCCGGCTACCTGTCGACCATCTCGGGCGTCTCGTTCGCCGACATCCAGGAGGGCCGCGGGCGGGCCAAGGTGCTTGGCCCGGCGCTGCTGTTCTGCCTTGCGTTCAGCGCCATGTTCATCGCGCTTGGCATGAGCGCCACCGGCCTCGGCCAGACGCTCAACGACCACCGCGCGGTGCTGCGCCAGGTCTCGGGCATCGTGATCGCGCTGATGGGCGTGCTCTTCATCGCCACGCTCTTCGTCCCGCTGTTCAACAGGGAGTGGCGGCCCGAGCAGCTGATGCGCCGGGCGCAGACCGGCGGCCCGCTGATAGCCGGCGTCGCCTTCGCGGTCGCCTGGCTGCCCTGCACCGGCCCGACGCTCGGCGCGATCCTGACGGCCGCCTCCACCGAGTCGACTGTGGGCAAGGGCGCGACCCTGCTCGCCTTCTACGCGCTTGGCCTGGCGGTCCCGTTCATTCTCAGCGCGCTCGCGTTCTCCACGTTTTCGGGCGTCTTCAGATTCTTCCGTGACCACTACCGCCCGATCACGGTCGTTTCCGGCGTGGTGCTGATCGCGATGGGCGTCCTGCTCTTCACGAACGAGCTGACCCGGCTCAACGCCGAGGCGCTCAAGGCGATGGACGACCTCGGCATCAACGTCTTCAGCGGGCTCTAGCCGGAGCTGAAGCTAGGCGGCCGACCGCTCCGCCGAGCGCGGGTCCGTCATCAGCATCACGAGCGCCTCGAAGGCCTCTGCGTCGATCTTGGTCCCGGCTTCGCGCGACATGATCGCCAGCACCTCGTCGGGGCCGAGCGCCGGGCGATAGGGACGCTCCGCTGACAGCGCCTCCGCCACGTCAGCCACCGCGAGGACGCGCGCCGGCAGGTCCAGCTGGGTGCCGTCGAATCCGAGGTAGTAGCCCGAGCCGTCGAGCCGCTCGTGGTGCAGGCCGGAGATCCGGGCCACGCCGCGCAGGGCACCAACCCGGCGCAGGATCTCCAGCGACGTCAGGGGGTGCCTGCGCACCTCGCGCCACTCGTCGGCGTCCAGGCCACCCGGCTTGTCCAGGATGCGGTTGGACACGCCGAGCTTGCCGATGTCGTGCAGCAGCCCGGCGCGGTAGAGATCGCGGCGCGTCCGGTCGTCGAGGCCGAGCAGCCGGCCGAGCCCGACGGCGATCTGCGCCACGCCCGCCGAGTGCGACGCGGTGTAGGGCGACTTGGCGTCCACCACGGTGGCGAATGCCTCCGCCACGCGGTCCAGCCTGGCCTGGTCGACCGTCTCGAGCCGGTCGACCGGCTCCCATGCGGCGACGCGCGGCTGCTCGAGCGAGGCCCAGAAATCGACGTCGTGCTCGAAGGCGCAGAGCGCGTCGGCAAGCGCCGGGTCGAACCACGTCCCGCGGCGGCCGCGCGCGACCTGGCAAGCGCCCGCGGCCCCGCCCAGGCCCCAGAAGACCTCCGCCGTCTGCGCGAGGCAGAGGACGCGTCCGAGCAGCGGGATCTCGTCCCCCGCGGCGCCGGCCGGATAACCGCGCCGTCCCAGTGCTCGTCCAGCGCTGCGATCGCCTCGGCGCTCGCGTTCTCCATGCCGACCTTGCGCGCCACGTCCGCGCCGCGCTCGCAGCGCAGTGCGGTGAGCTCGCGGGCTCCCTCGGACCCATGGGCCACGATTGCCCGGATGTGGCGCGCCTTCTCGAGCGGCGACGCGCCGGGGGCGGTGTTGCGCAGCAAGTGCCGCAGCGACTGGGCCGGCCGCAGGTGGTCCGTGGTCTTTCGATCCGATTTGACCGCGCTGTCGGCATTGCCATAGAGCGAGGCCACCTTGGCCGAGTTGGACGAGCAGCCGGCGTCCTTCAGCAGCAGCGCGTAGAAGAGGGACGACAGCTCCTCCTCCCCCAGGCCGATCTGCGCACCGAGCCTCATGCCGATCAGGCAGGAGCGCTCGGCGTGCCCGCGCGGCTGTCCCTCGGTGATGTCGAGGGCGTGCGACAGCGCGGACAAGACTTCGGACAGGCGAAGCTCCATTGCCCATCTGATCGACGCGTAGGGGCGAGCCCTTTAGGGCGCGAAGCGCCTCAGGAACGGCACAACCGTCTTGAGGAAGTGGTTCGTCCGCGGCGCGGCCGACAGCGGGTCCAGATGGCTCGTGGCGCGGTCGTCCACGATCACCTTGCGCGGGATGGGCGCCATGCGTGCGAGCCGGTGTGCGCCCTTCGCCACGCTGCCCTTCGTCAGCGAGGTGCTGAACGCGTACAGCGGCAGGTCGATATCGCGACCGTGCTTCAGCCGCAGGCCGACGATCCGGGCGGCCGCGTTCTGGCGCAGGTCGGACGCTGCGTCGATGTCGAGCAGCAGCCGGCGCGGGTAATACCACTCGGTCGCGTTCGGGTCGTTTGCCGCGTAGGCCTTCGCGAAGCGAGCGATCGGCGTCAGCTCGCCGTCCTGCCAGGGACGCGGATCGCCGCTGTCGGCCAGTCGGCCGGCGCGGACATGGATCAGCTCCAGCGACTCGGGCGAGTCCGTCGCGTCGAACGCGTAGCCGAGGAGCGCCTCGTTGGTGACCCGCACGGGCGGCTTGAACTCCGCGGGCAGCAGCGCGAAGTCCTGCAGCGTCGAGGGCGCGTCGGGGCGTTCGTAGGCGTAGAGCGCCCCCACCTGGGCAAAGATCCCCGCGATCTCCGGGAGACCCAGGCCGAGCAGGTCGAGGAACACCTTGCCGCTGCGGATGTCCTTCAGCTCGCGCCGGGCGCGCGCGGCGCTCGCCTCGTCGAAGCTGGCGAGCAGGCCGCCGTCGATCAGGACCAGACCGTCGATCTCCCGGTAGCCCGGCCGTCCGGCGAAGTCCCACGCGGCGTACGCCACGGCGGTCGAGGCGCCGGCGGAGTGGCCGCCCAGGATCACCTTGCGCCGGCCCCCGGCGCTCGCGCCCCGGACGACGCTGCGCAGGTCGTGCAGCTGCACCGTCAGCCCCCACTCGGACACGAACCGGGCGTCCTCGCCCCTGACCGCCTGGTACTTGAAGCCGAGGTAGTAGTCGAGCGCCTCATCGGGGTCGCGGTGCCTGAACACGGAGAGATCCTCGAACGCCTGCTCGCGGCGGTCGACGATCCAGACCTGCGTGCGCGGCACGCTGCGCACGATGTCGCGGGCCACGGGCGTGATGCCGCCGGCGCCGCCCTGGGTGCCGGGCACCAGCACAAGCACCTGCGTGGCGTCCGCCGGGCCGAGCTGCTGCATCCAGATCCGGTCGTACTTGGCGGGCCCGGGCGCGGGCGGCGCCTTCATCGGGATGTAGCGGTCGATTGCCGCGGCGGGCGCGGCGCACACGAGCGAGGCCGCGATGGCGGCGAGCAGGGCCAGGCGCACGGCGCCCACCCTACATCGACTCCGGCGCCTCCACCCCGAGCAGATCGAGCGACCGGGCGAGCACGTCCTTGGCCAGCACGCAGATGACCAGGCGCACGTCCTCGTCGCCGCCTTCCTCGGCAGCCCCGACCACGCGGCAGTCGCGGTAGAACGCGGAGAACTCCTGAGCTGCCTCGTGGGCGTAGGTCGTCATTCGGTGCGGCGCGCGCCGCTCGGCCGCCTCGGTCACCTCGGCCGGGAACTCGAGCAGCCGCTTGACGAGCGAGCGGGCCGATGGGTGGAAGCGCTCATCGCTCTGCCGCAGGTCCGTCGCCAGCGCCGCGGCCACGCGCTCCTCCCCCGCCTTGCGCAGGATCGAGGCGATCCGCGCGTGCGCGTACTGGACGTAGTAGACGGGGTTGTCCTGGGACTGGCTGCGGGCCAGCTCGAGGTCCAGGTCGATCGAGGTGTCGTGGCTGCGCGAGGCGAGGTACCAGCGCGCCGCGTCCACCCCGATGTCGTCGACCAGCGCGTCCAGCGTCACGATCGCGCCCTCCCGCTTCGACATCTGCGCGCGCTTGCCGCCCTCGAACAGGTTGACGAGCTGCATGAGCACGATCTCGTACGCGCCCGGGTCTCCGCCCAGCGCCGCCCACGCGGCGTAGAGGCGCTTCACGTAGCCGTGGTGATCGGGGCCAAGCACGTTGATCAGGCGGTCGTAGCCGCGCCCGAGCTTGTCCGCGTGGTAGGCGATGTCCGGCGCGAAATAGGCGAGCTCGCCGGTCGAGCGGCGCAGCACGCGGTCCTTGTCGTCGCCGGCCGCGGTGGTCCGCAGCCAGAGCGCGCCCTCGGACTCGTAGACGCCCTCGATGGTGTCGAGCGCCCGCTCCACGGCCCCCGACTCGTACAACGAGCGCTCGGAGAAGAAACGGTCCATGTGCACACGGAAGCGCTGCAGCGTGCGCTCGATCTCCTCCAACATCAGCTCGATCCCGCGCTTGGCCAGCTCGTCGGGGTCGCCGTCGGCCGCCCCCTCGATCCGCTCGGCCAGGCCGGTGACGTAGTCGCCCTTGTACTCCTCGGGCTCCTCGCCGCGCGCCCGCGCGCGGATCGACTCCCCGAACTTGCGCGCCTGGGTGCCGGCGTCGTTGACGTAGTACTCGCGCTCGACCGTGTCGCCGGCCAGCTCGAGCATGCGCGCAAGCGAGTCGCCGTAGGCGGCGTGGCGAGCCGATGCGACGGTGATCGGCCCCGTCGGGTTGGCGCTGACGAACTCCACCTGCACCCGCTTGCCGCCCTCGCCCGAGCCGAAGCGCTCGCCCGCCTCGCGCATCCGGGCGAGCGAGTCGAGATACCAGGCGTCGGTCATGAAGAGGTTGAGGAATCCCGGCCCCGCGATCTCGACGCGATCGACGGCCGCGCCCAGGCGCTCGGCGAGCGTCTCCCCGAGCCGCTCCGCGATCGCGCGCGGCGCCTCGCCCATCGTGGGCGCCAGCAGCATGGCGGCGTTGGTGGAGTAGTCGCCGAAGTCGGGGCGCGGCGGGCGGTCGAGCCTGGCGGCGTCCAGCGGCCCGTCGCCACGCAGGCCCGCGGCCGCCTCGCCAACTGCGCCACGGAGGTCTGAGACCGGATCGCTCACGAGCACGAGAGATAGCGCATCACGGGGGGCGGCCGCCCCGCGCCTCGGGCGCTCCGACGCAAGGCCAAGCTGCCGATCGCGGCTCAGTAGTGGTACGGCTCCCGCGCCAGGATCTTGTGGGCCCGGTAGATCTGCTCCAGCAGCACCACGCGGGCGAGCTGATGCGGCAGCGTCATCGGCCCGAGTGAGAGCCGCATGTCCGCCTGCAGCTCGAGGCCCTTGGGCCCGCCGATCACGAAGCACAGGTTGCGCCCGCCGCGGCGGCGCTGCTCGAGCCACTCGGCGAAGCGCTCCGAGTCGAAGCTCTCGCCGTCGCCGGCCAGCAGCACGCTGAAGGCGCGCTCGGGGATGCGGGGCGGCACCAGCTCGTCCTCGCGCACCTCGATCAGCTCGACCTTGGCGTGGCCGGCGAGCATCTTGCGGTAGTGCTCCACGTCGTCCTGGTACGGGGGGCGCAGGCGGCCAACGGCGATCACGGAGATCCGCATCGGGGTGCGATACTAGGGCGCGTGCCAGAGGACGCCGAGCGCCACTTCAACATCCACACGGACCCCGAGACGATGGCGGGCCACTACTCCAACTTCGCCAACGTCTCGCATTCGGATTACGAGTTCACGATCACGTTCGCGCGCGTCGATCACGAGGTCGACGAGGGCGAGGTCCCGGGCGTGGTGGTGTCGCGCGTCAACCTCTCGCCGCGCTTCATGCGGGAGCTGATCGACGCCATGGACGACAACTTCTCGAAGTGGCAGACGCGCGAAGGAATCCGCGACCTGCCCGAGTTCGGCCCCGGCTCTACAGACTCGACCGAGCCGACCGAGCCGACCGAGCCGACCGAGCCGACCGAGCCGGAGTAGTCCGGACGTAAGCCTCGCAGACCTTCAGGGCTCCCTCGACCGACTCCCAGTTGAGGTTGTCCGGCGTGTCGGAGGGCCAGTGGTAGTTCGACGGGAACTTCGTCTCGTCCACCCCGCCCAGCGTGCACGTGCGGTAGCCCGCTCGTAGCGCGATCAGCCCGTCGGTCGCGGCCACCGTCCTCAGCCCGCGCCGCAGGTCGACGCCGGCCGCCTCCCCCGCTCGCGCCAAGGCCTCGCGCGAGCTATCGGTGTAGTAGCGCATGTGCAGCATGCCCTCCGCCTCGACCACGCACAGCTGCGGCGAGCCGACACACTCGAGGCAGACGAACTCCGTCGTCGCCCGCGGCAGGCCGGCGAAGTGGCGCCGCCCGAAGGCCTGCATGCCCTCCATGAACGACTCCTCCGAGCCGGTCGAGAGCAGGATCACCCGCACGCCCTTGGGCGGGTTCGCGGCCAGCGAATGCGCGAGCGCCACCGTGACGGCGACGGCGCTCAGGTTGTCGTTGGCGCCGGGCACCACGGCGCTCGTGCCGATATCCGCCATCGTGGCGGTGGCGCCGGTGGCGAAGACGGTGCCCACCGCCCTCAGCAGCCGCCAACCGGTCAGGCCCCAGAGCGCCAGCAGCAGCGGCCCGAGGAAGACCCCGTAGATGATCGGGATGCTCTGCTCGGCCTTGGCGTGCAGCTCCGGCATGCGCTCCATCGCGAGGCGCGGGAGCGCCGGGTGGAAGACGAGCCCGGAGTGCGCGGCGTCGTGGTGCGCGATGAAGACGATCGTGCGCTCGGCGGTGGGGTCGCCGGCCTCCGCGACGACGTTGTAGGTGGCGCGGTGCGGCAGCGCGCGGCGGCGGAAGGCGAGCCGACCGCCGGAGACGTCGTCGTACACGCCCGCCGCCGCCAGCC
>JACCSF010000395.1 GCA_013813135.1 Thermoleophilaceae bacterium
GTGGGATCCACCAGCAGCGCGTTCTCGCCGTCCACCGCGATATCGCCCGCCGCGCCCGCCCGCACGGAGCAGATCAGCGGCAGCCCGGCGGCCGCGCCCTCGCGGGCCGTCACACCAAACGGCTCGTAGGTGCTCACCAGAGCGAGCACGTCCGCCTCGCGGTAGAGCGCCGGCAGCTCGCCCGGGGCGGTGTAGCCGTGCAGCCGCAGCGGCACGCCGAGCTGCTCCGCGAGGGCGCTGAGGTCCACGTCGAGCGGCCCGGTCCCGCACAGCTCGAGCTCCGCCTCGCCCTCGGCGAAGCCGGCCTCGGCAAACGCCTCCACGAGCGCGACGAGGTTCTTGTCCGCCACCAGCCGCCCGACCGACAGCACCCGCACCGGGCCACCGCGCCCGCGCCGCTCGGCTCGCGCCGCCCGCACCGGCTCGAGGTCGGCGCTCTGGATGCTGACCTCGATGCGCTCGCGGGCGACTCCCATGCGCTCGAGCCGCTCGACCCCCTGCGAGCTGAACACCACGAAGCCGTCCACGCGCGCAGCCAGCAGCCGGTGGATGCGCCGCTGCGCGCCCGACAGCATCGGATCGCTCCACCGCGTCAGCTCGCTCATGATCACCAGGCGGCGTCCCCGCCGCTTGGCCCAGGCCAGCGCGCGCCAGGTCGCCGGTCCGTACTCCGAGCTCACTACGACCTCCGGATCGGCCCGGTGCAGTGCCGCCGCGAGCCCGCGCGCCAGCATCAAAGGCGTGCGCCCGGGGCGCCGTCGCTGCCAGGAGCGCAGCACCTCGCTGTCGTAGGCGCCGCGTGCCGCGAACCAGTCGGAGCGCTGGTCCCAGCCGGGTTGGGCCGCGGCCAGGTAGATCACCCGGGGGGCGATCCGGCCCCGCGCGGAGAGCCGCTCGAACAGCGGCTCCCGGTAGGGCACGGGGACCGGAGCAAGGATGGCGGAGCGCACCGGCACACCGCAACTTTGCACCAAACGCCGGGTCGAAAGCGTTTAGCGATGACCCGAACCCGGGCAGAACTCAGGGCTGAGACAGAGCTGAGGGCTGAAAACGCCCCACGCCGCGGCGGCCGTATTGGTTGCTAGCCTGCGCGGCGCGTCGTGGGGGTGCCGATCCCGTCCCATCCGCCCTTGGTCCTCCCTCGCCGCGCACCGCCTCAAAAAGGAAGTACGCACAGTGATTCGAGTAATGAGAAACGTGTTATTGCTGGGCGCTCTTGCGCTGCTGGCGCTGCCTGCCAGCGCGCAGGCGGCGGACCCGGTGATCGACTGCGCGCGCGACAACGACCTCGACCACAAGTACTCAAACACCGAGCTGCGCAACGCGCTCGACAACCTGCCGACCGACAGCGACGAGTACGGCCTCTGCCGGGAGGTCATCGCCGGCGCGATCCACAGCGGGTCCGACAAGGGCGGAGGACGCCCGCAGGCCACGGGCCCTGACGGAGAGCCTCTGTCAAGCGGGGAGCAGGCACAGCGCGCGAAGGACAACGAGGAATTGGCGGCCATCGCCGGCGACGGGGGCGGCAGCCCCCGCTCGCCCCGCGTGGACGTGGGCGGCGAGACCGTCGAGCCCGGCTCGAACGGCCTGTTCGACCTGGCCAGCGCCAGCAACGGCCTGCCCGTCCCATTGCTCTTGGCGCTGATCGCCCTGGGCGTGCTCGCGCTGACCGGGGTGCTCGTCGCGCTGCGCACTCGCATCCCGCTGCTGGGACGCGTGCCGCTCCTGTCCAAGATCCCGGCCCCGCGTGTTCCGTTCCTACGCTCCTCGCGTCGCTGAAGTAGTCCTCGGCGGCGCCCTGGCCGGCGTCGCCTTCGGTGCCGCGGGCGGCAGCGAGCTGACCCGCACGACCATCGTCGAGCTCCTCGTCGTGCTGCTCGGCGGCGTGGTCGTGGCGGCGACGGTCGCCTGGAGCCGGCCCGGCCCGCTCCATGGCGCGACCAGCTTGGCGTTGTTCGCCGCCCTGGCGTTCCTCACGGCCCTCTCCGTGATGTGGGCCGTCATGCCCGGGCTCGCCTACCTGGAAGCCGGCCGTACGCTGGCCTACCTCGCCGTGTTCGCCGCCGCCGTCGCTGCCGCGCGGCTGGCCCCGCGGGCCACGCCCGTGGTGATCAAGGGCGTCGTGCTCGCCGCCACCGCGGCGGTGCTGTACGCCCTCGCCGCCCGCGTCTGGCCCGCCTCGCTCGGCGAGAACGAGATCTCCAACCGCATCGGCCAGCCCTTCCAGTACTGGAACGCGGTCGGCACGACGGCCGCGCTCGCGGTCCCGGGCCTGGTCTGGCTGGGCACCCGCCGGAGCGCGAGCGTGGTCGGGCGCGTGCTCGCCTACCCCGCCCTTGGCGTGGCGATCCTCGCGATCCTGCTGACCCAGTCCCGCGGCGCCCTGATCGCCGCCGCGATCGGCGCGCTCGCCTGGCTCGCGATCGTCCCGCTACGGCTGCGCACGATTCCGGTGATCGTGCTGCCAGCGATCGGCGCCGGTGCGGTCGCCACCTGGGCGCTGTCCAAGGACGCCTTCGCGGTGGCGGCCGAGCCGCTCAGCGTCAAGCAGGGCGTTGCCGGCGAATTCGGACTGCTGCTGGCGCTGATGGCGCTCGGCCTCGTGCTGGCCGGCGTGGTCGTGAACGTGGGTCTCAGCCGCGGTGTGCCGCCGCACCAGGTGCGCCGCCGCATCGGGATTGTCGCCCTGGCGCTCGCCTGCGCGGTACCGCTGGTGGCGTTCACCTCCGTCGCGTTCAGCGACCGGGGTATCGGCGGAGCGATCGGCGACCGTGTCGACCAGCTCACCAGCGAGACGGAGACGGCGCCCGACCAGCAGGGCGCGGGGCGCTTCACCGCGGCGTCCTCGACGCGCGGCAAGTACTGGCGCGAGGCGGGCCGGGTGTTCGAGGATCGGCCGGCGATCGGCCTCGGCGCCGGCAACTTCCAGACAGCCCGGCTGCGCCACCGCTCAGATGCGAGCGTGACACGCCACGCGCACGGCTTCGTCCCCCAGACGCTGGCCGACCTGGGCATCGTCGGGGTCGCGCTGACCACCGCGCTGCTGCTGGCCTGGCTGGTGGCCGTGGCACGCGCCACGGGGCTGCACCCGCGCCGCCTTCCGTTCCGGCGCGGCCACGGCGGCCGCGCGCC
>JACCSF010000419.1 GCA_013813135.1 Thermoleophilaceae bacterium
AGCGCGCGCCCAGGCAGGCGCGCGCGATTCAGCTCTATGGACCCTCCCGGACACTTCCCCCAAGTCGGTCAGGTGTGGTCATTCTCCGCAAAAGAAGGTGATTTGCTGGTGTTTCGGTCTCACGGCGGCCTGAGCGACCGCTTTCACATGAGGGTAGCCGCGCGCCGGGTTGCTGGCAAGCCGTCTCAGGCCGCTCGGCGCGCGCCGCCGGCCCCGCCCTCGTGCCGGCGCACCGCCTCGTACGCGACCTCTGCCTCGTAGCCGCGCCGGACCAGCAGGCGCCATGCGCGGTCGCGATCGCGGTCGTCACGCGGGGGCTGCACGCGCTGGGCGAGCACGAGCAGCGCCGTCTCCAGCTCGGCCTCGCGGCTGCGGTCGGCCACGGCCACCTCGATCAGGTCGAGCGCGACGCCGCGGCGCTGCAGCTCACGGGCTATTCGCTCGGAGCCCCAGCGCTCCAGCTCGCGTTTGTCCTCGGCGAAGCGCTGCGCGTAGCGGGCGTCGTCCAGGAAGCCGGCCTCGGTGAGCTCGGCCACGGCATCCTCGATCGCCTCGGGCTCCACGCGCTTGCGCTCGAGGAACGCGCGCAGCTCGGCCACCGTTCGCTCACGGTGGCCGATCGCGCGGTAGCCGAGCTGGATGGCTCGTTCGCGGTCGCGGGCCGCGCGATCCTCTCTGTCTGCGCTCAGGTCGTCCATGACCGTGCTCCGCCGGGCGCGCGCCTAGGCCGCTTGGTCCTCTGCGGCCACATCCGGGGCATCCGGAGCGGCTTCCGCCTCGCCCACCTCGGGCGGCGGCACAGCCGCCAGCGGCGCCGAGGCCGGCTCCGCCCCGACCGCCTCGTAGATCTTGCGCTCGATCTCGGCGGTCACCTCGGGATGCTCGCGCAGGTAGCCCTTCACGTTGTTGCGGCCCTGGCCCATCCGCTCATCGCCGTAGGAGAAGAACGAGCCGGACTTCTGGACGATCCCGTGCTCGATGCCGAGGTCGAGGATGCAGCCCTGGCTGGAGATCCCGACGCCGTACTCGATGTCGAACTCGGCCTGGCGGAAGGGAGCGGCCACCTTGTTCTTGACCACCTTCACGCGCACCCGGTTCCCGACCGCCTCCGTGCCCTCCTTGAGGGTCTCGATGCGGCGGATATCGAGGCGCTGGGAGGCGTAGAACTTGAGCGCGCGGCCGCCGGGCTGGGTCTCCGGCGAGCCGAACATCACGCCCACCTTCTCGCGGATCTGGTTGGTGAGCAGGCAGAGGGTGTTGGCGCGGTTGAGATTGCCGGCGAGCTTGCGCATCGCCTGCGACATCATCCGGGCCTGCAGGCCGACCGACTGGTCGCCCATCGCCCCCTCGAGCTCCACCTTCGGAGTGAGCGCCGCCACCGAGTCGATCGCGACGATATCCACCGCGCCGGAACGGATCAGCATGTCGGCGATCTCGAGTGCCTGCTCGCCGTGGTCGGGCTGGGAGACGAGCAGCTCGTCGACGTCCACTCCGATGCGCTTGGCGTAGGCCGGGTCCATGGCGTGCTCGGCGTCGATGAACGCACAGATGCCGCCCATCTTCTGGGCGCTGGCAAGGACGTGGTAGACCAGCGTGGTCTTTCCGGAGGACTCCGGCCCGAACACCTCGACGATGCGGCCACGCGGAAGGCCCCCCACTCCGAGCGCGAGGTCGAGCGACAGGGCGCCGGTGGGGATGGCATCGACCCGCACCTGGGCGCCCTCTTCCCCCATCTTCATGATCGACCCCTGCCCGAACTGCCGCTCGATCTGGCCGAGCGCGTTCTTCAACGCGGACTCGCGCGCCTGAGCGGCCTTCTGCTGCTCCTTGTCCATGTCCGCCATGTCAGTCCTCTCGAAAGCTCTGGAAACATGAGGGTAAGAAGCGAATCGGACGTCATTCGCCCCACCGGGATGTGATTGGATCGCAGTGACCGTGTACGCCTTCCGGCAAGCCAACTGGTTCCGTCGACTGATGCGGCTCTCAGGCACCGTGCCGCCGATCTCCTGGTTCTACGCCCGCACGCTGCACCACACCGACCGGACGGTCTACCGGCTGACCAAAGGGCGCGCGACCTTCGCCTCATGGGTCACCGGCCTCCCGATCGTCATGCTGACGACGACGGGCGCGAAGAGCGGGCGCCGGCACACGCTGCCGCTCGTGGCGCTTCCGGACGGCGACCGCGTGGTGATCATCGCGTCCAACTACGGCCAGGACCGGAACCCGGCCTGGTACTACAACCTGCGCGCCAACCCCACCGCGACGATCGTCTTCGAGGGCGTTGAGCGTGAGGTGAAGGCCCGCGAGCTCGAGGGCGAGGAGCGTGAGCGCCACTACGCGCGCGGGATCGAGATCTATCCGGGCTGGACCCAGTACCGCAGGCGCGCCGCGCACCGGCAGATACCGGTAATGGAGCTGACGCCGGCGGGGTAGCTCACAGCCGCCGGCACACCTGCACCTCCGTCCGGTACCGCACGGTCACCGTGCCCGGGCCGGCCGGCGCCCGCGCCCGCACCCGCTCGCGTCGGCGGAGCGGGCGAAGCCCTGTGCGGCGGCTCGCTGGATCCTGGCCATGTCAAATCCCAAGCGTGGCCCGCGCGAGCGGCTCGTAGAGCGCGCCCTGCGGGCGCAGGACCGAACGGTAGAGCGTGAGCTCGGTCGCCGGAAACGGTTGCGCCGGTGGAGGCGGTGCTGCGGGCAGCCCGGGAACCCGGCGCTCCCGGCGCTTCACGCGCGCCAGGGTGACGTGCGGCCAGAACGGGCGCTTCTCGGGGCGGTACCAGCACCCGTCGGCGAGCGCTCGCGACATGTCGCCCTGGAGCGCGGAGGAGCGCCCATCCTCGTCCTCCAGGTCGAGCGCGAAGAGGCGCGGATCCCGAGGCGGCAGAGGCTTGACTGCGCCGGCCCGCAGCACCGGAGCTTGGCCCGCCGCCACCCCGAAGGCCGCCTGCGCGATCGCCTCCGCGGCCGCCTCGTCCTGCCAGCCCAGGAACACCAGCGTCACGTGCAGCGCCTCCGGGGCCACCGGGCGCAGGTCGTGACGGCCCTCCACCAGCGCATCGCGCCAGGCCGCCAGCTCCGACCGCGCCCGCGCGGGCAGGTCGAGCGCCACGAACATGCGCGCGCGGGGCCCGCTCAGATCTCGAAGTCCTCCCCGCGCAGCACCCGGCGCAGCAGGTGCATGCCAACCGTCGTGGAGCGGTCACGCACCTCGGCGCGGTCGCCGGGCAGGCGCGCGTCGCGCACGAGCTTCGACCCATCGGCCAGCTTCGCCGCCCAGCACACGTACCCAACCGGCTTCGCCTCCGTGCCTCCCCCCGGCCCCGCGACTCCGGTGATGGCCACCGCCGTGTCGGCCTCGAAGCGCGCCAGCGCGCCGTCCGCCATCACCTCCGCGACCTCCAACGAGACCGCCCCGTGGCGCTCGATCAGCGCCGGACCGACTCCCAGGAGCGACGCCTTCGCCTCGTTCGAGTAGCCGACCACGCCCCCGGCGACGTGCGCCGAGGAACCCGGTCGCTCCGTCAGCCGCGCGGCCATCAGCCCGCCGGTACACGACTCGGCCACCGCCACCCACCGCCCTGCGAGCAGCTCCGCGACCTGGTCGTCGACGCTCGATCCGTCCGTGGAGAACAACGAGCGCTCGTGGCGCTCCGCGATCAGGGCGCGCACCGCGTCCCATGCCGGCTGCGCCGCGGGCTCCCAGCGCGTCACCACCTCGACCTCGGCACGCCGCAGGCACGTGGTGATCTCGAGCTCGTCGAAGCCCTCGACCTCCGCCTCCGCCACCCGCAACGTCTCGGCGATCTCCGACTCCGGCATCCCGAACAGGCGCAGCGTCTGCTGCTCGTAGCTGGTGCGGCCGCCGATCGCCTCCTGGAACGCCTCCGTCTCGACCGCCTCGGGCCACATGGCGTGCAGCTCCCGCGGCGGCCCGGGCAGTACCACGATCGTCGGCTTGCCGGGCACCACGAGGCCGGGCGCGGTTCCTGCCGGGTAGATCACGTGAGCCCCCTCTGGCACGAGCGCCTGCTTGCGGTTGGCTGCCCGGACGGCGTCGAAGTCGAGGTGGCGGAAGCGCTTCATGAGCGGCCGCAGGATGTCCGCGATGCGCTCCTCGAGATCCTCGTCGAGGGAGAGCTGACGCCCGCTGAACTCGGCCACCATCTCGATCGTCAGGTCGTCCGCGGTGGGCCCCAGCCCGCCGCTCGTGATCACGAGGTCCACGCCCTGCTCTCTCATGAAGGCCAGCTGGGCGGTCATGTCCTCGGGGCGGTCGCCGCAGATCGTGATGTGGGCGAGCTCCACGCCGAGCTCGAGCAGCCGGTCGGACAGCCAGGGGCCGTTGCGGTCGCGCACGCGGCCGGTCAGCACCTCCGTGCCGGTCACGACGATGCCGGCGCGGGCCGCCATCAGGCGCAGGGACGCTCGCCGAGCGGCAGTGACTTCATCGAGCGCGGAGTGAACACGAAGCCGACGGGGTCGGGGCCAGGGTCGACCTGCACCGGCTTCCCGTTCAGGGTCAGCTGCACGTCCGTCTTGCCGAGGTTCAGGCGCAGCCGGCGCCCGCGGAAGGTCCGCGGCGACTCGAGGATCCCCTCGAACGTCACGTCGGTCCCGGGGCCCGTGTCGAGGCAGACGTAGACCTGGTTCGACGGGACGATGCGCAGCCTCACCCGGCGCGGGCGCTTTGGGCGCTCCGGCTTGGTCTCCGTGGTGGGCTGCGTCTCCGTGGTCGTCTCCCCTCCCGCCCGCTTGCCGGGGTCCTCGTCGTCACCGCCCACCAGCCCGATCACCAGCAGGGCGCCGACCACGGCCAGGACCGCAAGCCCGATCAGGACCCAGGGGCCACGGGGCGCGCCGCCACGACGGCGATCCCGGGCCACCGCCGTCGGGCCCAGCTGCTTGAGGTGCTCCACGTCGTCGCGCGATTCGTAGGTCGCGCGGTACTCCTCGACCAGCACCTGGGGATCGAGCCCGAGCGCCTCCGCGTACGTGCGCAGGAAGGTCTTGACGAAGGTCGGGCCGGGCAGCATCCCGAACTCCTCGTTCTCGAGCGCCCGCAGGTACTTGGCGCGGATCTTCGTCCGTGACTCGACATCCGCGATGTCGAGGTGCTGCCGCATTCGCGCCTCGCGGAGGGTGTCCCCGATGGTGGGCATGCGGCGCTTATTCTGTCGAAGCGCCTACTCGTCGGCCGGCGACGCAACCGCGGGTTCACCCAGCTGCTCCAACACCCGCGGCAGATCCGCCTCCGTGATCAGCACCTGGCGGGCCTTGGAGCCCTCGTAGCCCGAGATCGCCCCGCGGCGCTCCATCATGTCGATCAGGCGTCCCGCGCGCGTGTAACCCACCCGCAGGCGGCGCTGGAGCATCGAGGTCGACGCGGTGCCCATCTGCACCACGGTGGCGATCGCCTCCGGCAGCAGATCGTCCTGGTCGGGGTCATAGTCGCCGTCGCCGCCCTCGCCCTCCGAGTCGCTCTCCACGGCCTCCAGCAACTCCTCGTGCAGCTCCGGCTCGCCCTGGCGGCGCCAGTGCTCGGTCAGCTTCTCGATCTCCTCCTCGGCTATGAACGCGCCCTGGATGCGGGCCGAGCGCGACTCGCCGGAGGGGCGGAACAGCATGTCGCCCTGCCCCAGCAGCGACTCGGCGCCGTTCTGGTCCAGGATCACACGCGAGTCGGTCTGAGAGGACACCGCGAAGGCGATCCGGGCGGGCACGTTGGCCTTGATCATTCCAGTGATCACGTCGGCGCTCGGGCGCTGCGTGGCGAGCACGAGGTGGATCCCCACGGCGCGCGACTTCTGCGCCAGCCGGATGATCGAGTCCTCCACGTCGGCCGGGGCCACCATCATCAGGTCCGCCAGCTCGTCGATCACACAGAGGATGTAGGGCAGCGGGCGCTCGCCCTGACGCGCTCGCACACGGTTCAGCTCGACCAGGCTGCGTGTCTTGGCCTTGCTCATCACGCCGTAGCGCTCTTCCATCTCCTTGATCAGGTTGCTGAGCACGTTGGCGGCCAGCCGCGGCGAGGTCACGACCGGCGTGAGCAGGTGCGGGATGCCCTCGTAATGGTTCAACTCGACGCGCTTGGGGTCGACCAGCACCATGCGCACCTCGTTCGGGTTGGAGCGCAGCAGGACGCTCGAGAGCATGGCGTTCACGCAGCCCGACTTACCGGAGCCGGTGGTGCCTGCGATCAGGATGTGCGGCTGCTTGGCGAGATCGGTGCCGATCGCCTTGCCCGCTATGTCCTTTCCGAGCCACACCGACAGCGGTGACCAGCCCTTCGGGGCGTCCTGGAAGACGTCGCCCAGGTGCACCATCTTGCGCACCCGGTTGGGCACCTCCACGCCGACGGCCTGCTTGCCGGGGATCGGGGCCAGGATGCGCACCTGCTCTGCCGCGAGCGCGTAGGCGAGGTCGTCCTTCAGCTGCGAGACCTTGGCGACCTTGATGCCCGGCGCCAGGCGCAATTCGTAGCGGGTCACGTGCGGGCCGGTGACGGTGCCGATCACGCGCGCCTCGACGTTGAAGTTGCTGAGCGCCTCCGTCAGCTGGGCGCCGGTGCGCTCGATCCCCTTCGTGTCGACCTTCTGCGCGCCGTTCGAGCGCTTCAGGAACGACGGCTTCGGCATGCGGTAGTCGTAGTCGTCGGCCTCGGTGACCGCCGAGCGGCGGTTGCCCATCGGCGTGAGCTCCTCCTGCTCCTCCGCTTCGAGCTCGGGATCCGGCACAGGGTCGGGCTCGGGCTCCTCCCATGCCTCGTCCGCCTCCTCCTCGGTCGACTCGGGCTCGGGCTCCTCCGGGTCGGTGTAGATGTCCGGATAGCGCTCGGAGCCGTCGAGGGCCGGGGCCTCCACGTGCGTCGCGCGCACGACCGGCTCCTGATTCTCGGGCTCGGGCGGCTCGACCGGGCCGGCGATCGGATCGCCGGGCAGCGGCGCGGTGGCAACGGTGCGGCTGGTGCGCCGGACACGCTCCCCCGTGGTCGTGGCCGCGTCGCGCGTGGCCTGCACCACTCCGGCGATCGAGGCGCCCGTGATCAGGAGCACGCCCGCCAGCAGCAGGAAGATGAAGAGGATGTGCGACCCGGCCTCGGAGAACAGCTTGGCCGAGGCCCAGAAGAGCGACTCGCCGACCAGCCCGCCGTGCTCGCGCAGGTAGGCGGCGTCGACGAAGCCGTCACGCGGGGTGTCGCCGGGCCCCAGGCCGAGCGAGCCAGCCGCCAGGCCGAGCGTCAGCGCCGCGCCGAGGCAGAGCGCCCCGGTCTTGAGCGGGTGCACGGCCGGGAGCATCGGGCGGATGACGATCGCCGCCCCTGCGGCGAACAGTGCGATCGGCGCCAGGTAGCCGGCTCCGCCCAGCAGGAACAGGATGCCGTCCGCCAGCGCTTCGCCCACCTCACCGCCGGCCCAGCCGAGGTAGAAGACGCAGGTGAAGAAGGCCGCGAAGGCGACCAGGGCCAGCCCGATCAGGTCCCACTGGCGCTGTTCGAGGTGCGGCAGCTCGAACGGCGGCCAGGAACCCCGGGATCGGCGGCGCTTACGGCGACGACTTGCCATCCAAGGGGATTTCGACGGAGTTGGGCCGCACCCTCCCTACCATGGGGGGCATGTCGGGACGCCCGCGAGTGCTTGTCGTCGAGGACGACACGGACATCGCCGGCGTGCTGCGGCGATCGCTGGACAAGGAGGGGTACGACGTGCGCGTCGCCGGGGACGGCGAGGCCGCTCTCGACGAGGCCGGGGTGTTCGAGCCCGACGCCGTGGTGCTGGACCTGGGCCTCCCCCGGCTCGACGGCGCGGAGGTCTGCCGGCGCCTGCGCAACGAGGGCGACGTGCCGATCCTGATCCTGACCGCCCGCGACGCGCTCGAGGCCCGGGTGGAGGGTCTCGACTCGGGCGCCGACGACTACCTCGTCAAGCCCTTCGAGCGCGACGAGCTGCTGGCCCGCCTGCGCGCGTTGCTGCGGCGCCGCCCGCCGCGTGGAAGCGCCTACCTGGTCATGGGCGACCTGCGCCTGAACCCCGACACGCGCGAGGTGCTGCGGGGCGAGCGCGACCTGGAGCTGACCGCGCGCGAATTCGAGCTGCTCGAGCACCTGATGCGCAACGAGCGCATCGTCGTGTCGCGCCAGGCCCTGCTCGACGAGGTCTGGGGCTACCACCCGTTTGCGGAGACCAACACCGTCGACGTCTTCGTCTCAAACCTGCGCCGCAAGCTCGAGGCGAACGGCGAGGCGCGCGTGCTCCACACGGTGCGCGGGGCGGGCTACGTGCTGAGGGACGCATGAGGACCCGCCTGCCGGTGCGCTTCAAGCTCGCCGTGGTCACGGCGGCGCTCACGTTCGCGATCCTCTGCGTGTTCGCGGTGGTGATCGGGGCGGTCGCCGAGCAGCGCATCCGAGCGGGCTTCGACGACGACCTGCGGGCCACCGTGTCCGACCTCGCCAACAGCATCGACGCGCAGCGCAGCGAGGACGGAGTCGTGCGCTACAACGACGAGCCCCTGCAAGGCGCCGCCACGGGCGGCGCCGAGGTGCGGCTCGTTCGGCCCGACGGCGAGGTCGTCTACCCGCAGGGCCTGTATCCGCTGGCCGCGGTCGGCGTGGAGGGCTTGAGCGACTTCCAGGGCCTGCGGGTCGGCTCCCGCGGCGTGACCATCTCGAACCCGCGCACCTCGGAGGCGTTCGGGCCGCTCGCTGACGATTTCGGCGCCCGGGTCGTCGGCTTCGTTCAGTACGCCAAGCCCAAGGCCACCGTCAATCGCACCGTCAACCGCGTGCGGCTGTTCTTGGCCTTCGGCGTCCTCGGCGGCACGCTGCTCGCATTCCTGGGCGGCCTCTACGTGGCCGAGCGCGCGATGCGGCCGATCGCCGGCCTGACCCGCGCCGCCCGCGAGGTGGCGCGCACCCGCGACCCCGACATCACGCTGCCCAGGCCGCGCGCGAACGACGAGGTATCCGACCTCGCCAACACCTTCGAGGACATGCTGCGCGAGCTGGGGGCCGCCCGCCAGGAGACCGAGGCCACGCTGGACCGCCAGCGGGCCTTCGTGGCCGACGCGTCGCACGAGCTGCGCACGCCGCTCACCAGCATCCTCGCCAACCTCGAGCTGCTCGAGAGCGAGCTGGCCGGCGAGCAGCGTGAGATGGCCGACTCGGCCCTGCGCTCCTCGAAGCGCATGCGCCGGCTGGTCGGCGACCTGCTGCTGCTCGCCCGCGCCGACGCCGGCCGCGAGGCGCCGCGCGTCCCGGTGGACCTGTCCTCCGTGGCGGCCGAGGCGGCGTTGGAGGCCACCGCGCTGTCCTCACAGCACCCGCTGGACCTCGACCTGCCGGAGCCGGTGCTGGTTGTGGGCGTGGCCGACGATCTGCACCGCCTGGTGGCAAACCTGCTCGAGAATGCCTTCCTTCACACGCCCGGCGGCACCCCGGTTACCGTGTCGGTGCGCCGCGAGGGCTCCGAGGCGGTGCTGGAGGTGGCCGACCGCGGCCCGGGAGTGCCCGAGACGATGCGC
>JACCSF010000420.1 GCA_013813135.1 Thermoleophilaceae bacterium
ACGAACAGCCGGGCGAGCGACCACGC
The DNA here is from genome assembly GCA_013813135.1 of Thermoleophilaceae bacterium. Classification (GTDB taxonomy): domain Bacteria; phylum Actinomycetota; class Thermoleophilia; order Solirubrobacterales; family Thermoleophilaceae; genus JACVRW01. Next base: position 27 of record JACCSF010000420.1, read on the forward strand.
CAGGACCAACCAGGCGTACATGCCGGCCACAGAGGCCCAGCGCAGCGTGTAGTGGACGGTGTCCACCGCGTTGCTCGGGGTCGAGGCCGCGTCGAAGGCGACCGCGGCGCAGAGGGCCAACGCCAGTACCGCCCCGACGATCACCCCGACGCGCCTGCGGCGCACGGCGGGCACGATCACCGCGACGAGCGCCAAGAGCACCAGCAGGGCGGAGCCGATCGACAGGCCACCGGGTCTCGTGGTTACGTCCGCGATGCCCTCGAGCGGGCCGTTGGGCCCCTGCAGCCACCACGGCAGGATGCCGACGGTGTGCACCACGGCTCGGCCGCCGGCCTCGATGCCGAGCTTGGGCTCGCCGGTCGTCGCGGCGATGCGCAGCAGGGCCAGGTTGCCCGGGCTGTTGGTGGCCTCGTCGATCAGCGGTGGCGCCCAGAGCACCACGCCGACCAGGACGGCTGCGACGACCCAGCGCCATACCGGCCCCCGTTCGTCGCGTCCGCGCGAGCGCAGGCACACGACCAGGCCCACCAGCCCGACCGCGGTCGCGGCCAGCGTCGGTGCCACATAGCTTAGGTGCGTCTCGGCGACGAAGCTCGCGACGAGGACGGTGAGCGGCAGCAGGCGATACTCACAACAGCCAAGCGACCAGGCGAGGAACACAAGCAGCATCAGCGGGGGCAGCGGGACGGAGGGGTTCCAGACGTCGCTGTAGGACTCCGCGGGCAGCGACGCGAGCATCACCGGAATCGCGATCGCGGTCGCGAACATGAGCGGCCGCCCGCCGCGCCGGTGGGCGAGGGCCACGGCGCCGATCGCGCAGGCGGCATTCACCAGGCCCATCGTCGCCGCCATCCACTCGGGCGCGAGGAAGCGCGCCGGCAGCGCCAGCAGCCAGTACAGCGGCGGCCCGGGGGTGTAAACGTCCAGGGCGAGGACCTCCGAGAGCCCCGACGTCCACTGGCCCACCAGCGGCGAGTTGCCGGTGAACACGTCGAGGGAGCGAGCCGCGATCACCGCGTCGTCGCCGTACGGCGTCCAGTCCACCGCGATCGCGTGCGCCGCCGAGACGATGAACGGCAACGCCGCGGCGAAACCGGCCGCGAGTACCAGCCGGCGCCCACCCAGCCATTGGCTCACGGCTCAGCAGTACCAGATCTCAGCGGCGCGTGAGACGGCAGCGCAGGAGCGTGGCGACCACCCGTAGGCCATCCATCCCCGTCAGCTTCTTGCCCTCGTCGCTGCCGCGGGCCTTGTAGTGAACCGGCACCTCGAAGATGCGCTCCCCGCGCTGCAGTAGGCGGGCCGCGATCTCTGGCTCGATCGCAAAGCCTGAGGCCCGCAGGGGCAGGCTCTTGAAGACGTCGGTGCGGATCGCCTTGTGGCAGGTCATCAGGTCGCGCAGATAGACGTTGAACAGCACGTTCGCCACGAGCGTGACCCCTCGATTGCCCAGTACATACAGGAACGAATGACTTGTATAGCCGTCGAAGACGCGCACGCCGAACACGGCGTTGGTGTCGCCCTTGACGAGCGGCGGCAGCAGGTTCGCTAGGTCGGCGGGGTCGTACTCGAGGTCGGCGTCGAAGATCGCGACAAACTCGCCGCGCGCCTCCTGGAGCGCTGTGCGGACCGCGGCGCCCTTGCCCTGGTTGTGGTCGTGCTTGATCACACGGACCCTGGCGGGCCAATCGGTCCGCTCGAGGATCTCGAGCGTGCCGTCGGTCGAGCCGTCGTCCACGACGATCAATTCGATGTCCATGCCGATCTCGGCGGCGAGGACCTCGTCGATCGCCCGCTTGACGGTGGCGACCTCGTTGTACACGGGCATGAGCACGGAGAGCACGGGCGCGCAGGATACGGAGTAGCTACGCCCGCCTGCGCCGCAGGCCCGCGGCTACCGCGGCGATCAGCCCCGCGAGCGCGATCAGGCTGATGACCGCGCCGGCGCGGAACGAGAGCGGTTCGTAGAGGAACTCCACCCGGTGGCGCCCGGGTGGGAGGCTCGTGCCGCGTAGCAGGTAGTCGACACGGTGGAGGTCGGCCGGCTTCCCGTCGAGCGTGACCTTCCACCCGGGGAAGTGGAGGTCGGTTAGCACGAGCTCCGCCGACCGGCGAGCGGTTGCGTCGACGACGACCCGCTCGGGCTCGTAGGTCGTGATGCGCGCGCTGCCCGCGGAGCCGGGTAGCGGTGCCTCGTCGAGCCCGGGGAGCGGTGCGCCCGTGACCACCGTCCGGCGGCCATCGAACGAGGGCTCGAGCACCGCGTCCAGCTGCTCAGCCTCGGTGGGCGCCACGTGCTGGGA
>JACCSF010000423.1 GCA_013813135.1 Thermoleophilaceae bacterium
GGGATGGCCTGGCCGACGCGGCGGCGGTGGCGGAGCTGCTCGACGACTCGCGCGAGACCGGCCCGCGCCTCGCCACGAACGGGGGCGTCGACTACCTGCGCTGGCGCTACGAGCCGCTGCTGGGCGACTACCGGGCCGTCGTGGAGGAGGAGGGGGGCAGGCTGACCGGGCTGGCGATCTTCGGGCTGCGCCGGCGCGGCGAGCTGTGGGAGGCAACGGTGTGCGAGCTGTTCGTGCACCCCGGCGACCACGGCACCGCGTCCCGGCTGATGAGACAGGTCGCGCGCTCGGCGCCCGTCGATTACCTGGCCACCCTGCCGGCCGCGGGGTCGGCTCAGGCGCGAATGCTGGCCCGGGCCGGGTTCCTCCCGTCTCCCGTCGGCGCGAGGGCGCTGGGCGTGACGCCGTACCAGGAAGGGCTTCTGCCCGACCCCAGGCAACGCGGCTCGTGGGCCCTGTCGTTCGGCGACGTCGAGCGCCTGGAGCTGTGCTGACGAGGAGAGCCCCGCGGTTGCGGGGCTCTCCAGGTCGTTCGTCTATGCGTGGCTGACTAGAGCCAGGCGTCGACCTTGGCGGAGTTCTCGTCGACCCAATCCTGGCCGGCCTGCTCCGGATCGACCTTGTCGCCGGCGATCGCCTTGGCGACCTGCTCCTGGTCCTCGTTGGTGAGCTCCATCTTCTTCAGCACGTCGACGGCGGGCGAGCCGCTGTCGGCGAACTTCTTGCTGAAGAGCTTGTTGATGATCGTCACGTCGTACTCGCACTTGTACTGCTCGGGGTCGCCTCCGGACTTGGAGTCGTCCTTGCAGTCCTTGTTCGCGTCGGTGCGCGGCGGCAGCTTCACCTCGGCCAGGTCGTACTCCTGGTTGAGGTACTGCGGCGTGTACCAGTAGAAGAGCACCGGCTTCTCCTGCTTGTAGAGCTGGCTCCAGCGCGCCACCTGGGCCGGCTCGGCGCCGGCGGTCACGTGCTTGAAGTTGAGGCCCAGCGCCTCGATCAGCTCCTTGTCCTTCTGGACGTAGCTGGGGTCGCCGCCGAGGAACATGCCCTGATCGCCGGACTCGGCGGTCTTGAACAGGTCCTCCTTGCCCTTCAGGCCCTCCCAGCTCGCGAACTCAGGGTACTCGTCCACCAGGTACTTGGGGATGAACCAGCCGATGTGGCCCTCGACGCCAAGCGGGCCGCCCTGCACCACCGTGCCGGCCTTGTCGATGTACTTTGCGTACTCGTCGACGTGCTGCCAATCCTCGAGCACGGCGTCCACCTTGCCGTCGGCCATCGCCTGGAACACCGGGATCTCGGCGATCTTGGTGATCTCGACCTCACAGCCAAGCTTGTCCTCGAGCACGGCCTTGGCGATGTAGGTGTTGGCGGTCGAGCCGGCCCAGGCCTGCTCGTTGAGCACGACCTTGCCGCAGTCCTTGCCGGACGCCGCGGTGCCGCCGCTGCTACCCGAATCGCTCTCGTCCTTCGACTCGCCGCAGGCCGCCGCGAACAGCGCCAGCATCAGCGCCATGACGACGGCCAGCGACCATCTCGAACGCTTTCCCTTTCTCACTTGCATGAGAAACCCCCTCCTCATCGTGGTTGAACCCTTCGCTGTCCCTGCGTAACCCGGTCGAGCGCGATGCCGAGCGCGAGGATCGCGAGCGATGCCACGACCCCCTCGCCGAACTCGTTGCGCTGCAGCCCGCGGGCCACCATGTCGCCCAGCGCGCCGGAGCCGACCAGGCCTCCGATCACCACCACGGCGAGGACCATGATGATCCCCTGGTTAACGCCGAGCATGATGCTCTCTCGCGCCAGCGGAATCTTGACCTTCAACAGCACCTGCATGCGCGACGCGCCGAACGCCGACGCCGCTTCGACGGCAGCCGGTGAGACGTTGCGCACGCCGCTCGTGACCAGCCGGATCACGACCGGGATCGCGTACAGCACCGACGCGACCACGCCCGGGATCCGCGACACCGGCATCAGATAGATGAACGGGATGATGTAGACGAGTTGCGGGAGCGTCTGGAGCGTGTCCAGCAGCGGCCGCAGCATCCGCTCCACGCGTGGGCTCTCCGCGGCCCAGACGCCGATCACGATCCCGATGGCCACGGCCAGTGCCGTGGCCACGAGCACCTGCGACGCGGTGTCCATCGCCACCGCCCAGACGCCCATGACCCCGATCGCCGCGAGCATCAAGAACGCCGTGATGGCCGGGCGCCTGCCGCTGAGCACGAAGGCCATCCCCGTCAGGCCTGCGAGCACGACGAACCAGGGCGTCTCGACCAGCACGAGCCGCAGCGGCTCGAGGAAATACTCGAGCAGGAAGTTCCCGATCGGTTCAGTGATGCCGAAGATGAAGGAGTCCGGGTCCTGCACGTAGTCCAGCGCGGACTGGATCCAGCGCAGCAGGTCGTCGTGGATCGTCGCGGTGAAGACGGTCGTCGACGTCTCGAACTCGTCCGGGTAGAGCGCGTCCGCGCCGAGCGCGCGGGCCACCAGCACGATCGCGAGGATCGCCCCGAGCGTGGCCAGCGTCATGATGCGAGCGCGCCGGCGCCCCTCGTCGGTGAGGTGCTGCCGCGTGGGGTCGGTGCGCTCCGCGATCGCGGCGGTTGCCCGGTCGAGCGCGATCGCCATGATCACGATCGCGATGCCGGCGAGGATCGCCAGCGCGGCGTTGGAGTAGAGCCCGTTGGTCACCACGTCGCCGAGCCCGCGGCCGCCGATCAGGCCGGCGATCACGACCAGCGACAGCGCGAACATGATCGTCTGGTTCACCGACAGCAGCAGCTGGCGGCGGGCCAGCGGCAGCTGCACCTTGAACAGGGTCTGGGCCGCCGTGGAGCCGAAAGCGCGCGCGGCCTCGACCGAGTCCGGGGTGACGCCGCGGATGCCGAGCGCCGTGATGCGAACGGCCGGCGGGATCGCGTAGATCATCGTGCAGATCACCGCCGCCGCCGGGCCGACCGAGAACAGGATCACCACCGGCATCAGGTAGGCGAACGCGGGGACGATCTGCATCGCGTCGAGCACAGGCGTGATCGAGCGGTAGTAGCGATCGGAGCGGCCGGCGAGCACGCCCAGCGGGATCCCGACGGCGAGCGACAGCAGCACCGCCGCGGACATCAAGCCGAGCGTCTGGATGCTCTCCTCCCAGAGGCCCATCAGGGCGAAGGAGACGAAGGCGCCGAACACGATCAGTGCCGCGCGCCAGCCGCCGAAGCGCAGCACGATCAGCACCGACGCGGCGATAGTGCCCACCCAGGTCAACCACTCGAGGGCGTTGATGAACGCCGTTACCAGCCACTCCGCGAGCGCCCGGAACCCGTCGAGGATCGCGAAGATGATGTTCGGGTGCTCGGCGGTGCGCTGGTCGAGCAGCCAGCCCTGCGCGCTGTCGAGCCGGCTGGACAGCTCCTGCCAGGTGAGCGACGTAGGCCAGTCGAACTCGCCGCGCAACAGGAAGTACGCCGCCAGCATCAGCGCGACGATCCCACCGACCTGAGCGGGCCGGCCGCGCCAGCGCGACGCCGGCGCGAAGGCCGCCGGCGCGGGGAGCCTGCCGCTAGCTACTGCCACCGGCGGGGCTGCTGCGATCGGCTGGAGTGCGCGGACGCCCGCCTTGGCCGGGCGCGCTGGGTTCGGTTTCCTCGGGCCGGTCCGCCATCGCCTGGAGTATCGACAGGCGGTCCACGATCCCAACGCAGCGACCGTTCTCGACGGCCCGCACCGGGCCGTCGGTGGCGGCGGCCATCGGCACCGCGTCGTTCACCTTGGTGGTCACGTCGAGCTCTGGCCCGCCGGTCTCCTCGCCGGGCTTGGGGTCGCGCATGATCCAGCGCAGCGTGAGCACGTGGGTGCGCGGGATGTCGCGCACGAAGTTCGCGACGTAGTCGTCCGCCGGCGAGCCGACCAGCTCCTCCGGCGTACCGAGCTGCACGATCGCGCCGTCGCGCATGATCGCGATCCGGTCGCCGAGCCGCAGCGCCTCAGGCAGGTCGTGGGTGATGAACAGCATCGTCTTGCCCGTCTCGATCTGCAGGCGGCAGACCTCGTCCTGCATGTCGCGCCGGATCAGCGGGTCGAGCGCGCTGAACGGCTCGTCGTAGAGCATCAGCTTGGGGTCGACCGCGAAGGCCCTGGCGAGCCCGACGCGCTGCTGCATCCCGCCGGAGAGCTGGTCCGGGAACTGGTTGGCGGCGTCCTCGAGGCCGACCAGGGTGAGCACCTCGCTGGCGCGCGCGAGCCGCTCGGCCTTCGGCATGCCCTGGATCTCCAGGCCGAAGGCGACGTTGTCGATCACGCGCCGGTGGGCGAGCAGCCCGAAGTGCTGGAAGACCATCGACACCGTGTGCCGGCGCAGCTCGCGCAGCTGGCCGGTGTCGGCCTGCATCACGTCGCGGCCGGTGATCGTGATGTTGCCGGCGGTGGGCTCGATCAGCCGGATCAGCGTGCGGACGAGCGTCGACTTGCCGGAGCCGGACAGGCCCATGACCACGAACACCTCGCCCGGCTTGATCTCGAGCGACACGTCGCGGACGGCGATGACGCAGCCGGTCTTGCGCTGCAGGTCAGACCGGGAGAGCTCTGCGTCGGGCGTCCCGATGATCTTGTCGGCGCCGGGCCCGAAGACCTTCCAGATGCCCTCGGCGCGGACGACCGGCTCCCCGTTCGAAACACCGGCGGCCGGCACCTGCTCGATGGTCTCAACGGCAGCGATGCCGTCCGAGTCAGTCACTGCGGCGATGATATATCAGCACTCCATGGCGGTGCCAGGGCTGGCGCGGGCGCACAATCAGGCCTTAAAGAGCACGGTCTGCAGCTCGGTGAGCGTGTCCATGGGATGTGCGCCCCCCACACGGCCGATCCCGCTCTCCGAACGCGCCCTCCCGCCCCAGGGCAGGTGCGGCTCCCAGTAGTTGGTCGTCTCGTTGATGTTGACCAGGCCCATGTGCACCGAGTCCGCATAGCGCATGCCGGCGGCCAGGTCCGCGGTGAAGATCGCCGCCATCAGCCCGTACGACTGAGCGTTGGTCTGGTCGATCGCCTGCTCGAGCGAGGAGATGGGGACGATTGGGGCGATCGGCCCGAAGGTCTCCTGCGTCACCGCGATCGAGTCGGGCGGCACGCCGTCGAGCACCGTCGGCTGCCAGTAGAGGCCTGTGGGGAAGCCGCCGGCGCGGCGGCCGCCGGTGACGACCCTCGCGCCGCGCTCGACGGCGTCGGCCACGTGCAGGTCCATCTTGGCGGCGCCGGGCTCGTTGTTCACCGGCCCCATCGTGGTGGCGTCGTCGAGCGGGTCGCCGAGCCGCACCTCCTGTTCCACCTGGGCGGCGAGCAGCTCCACGAACTCGTCGCGGACGGCCTCGTGCACGAGCAGGCGCTCGGCCGCCGAGCAGCTCTGTCCGGCGCCGAGGAAGGCGCCGACGCGGGCGGCCTCCGCCGCCGCCGGCAGGTCTGCGTCGTCCATGACGACGAACGGGCCGTTGCCGCCCATCTCGAGCAACTGGGCCTTGCCGGCGGCCCGGCGCGCCACGGTCAGACCGGTCTCGGTGGAGCCGGTGAAGGCCACCGCCCGCGTGCCGGGGTTGGCCGCGAGCTCGTCGCCGACCTCGGGGCCGGGGCCGAGCACCATGTTGAACACGCCCGGCGGCAGGTCGGCGTCGGCCACGCACTCGGCGAGCACTCCGGAGCAGACGGCGGTCGACGGCGCGGGCGTCCACACGACGGAGTTGCCGCAGGCGAGCGCCGGGGCAAGCACCTCGGCGGGCATCGTGTAGGGCCAGTTCCAGGGGGTGATCAGCCCGACGACACCGAGCGGGCGCCGCAGCAGCAGCACGCGCCTGCCGGGCGCGGCGCTCTCGGGGATGGCGCCCTCGATGCGCTTCCCGTCCTCAGCGGCCATGCGCCAGAACTCGATCAGCTCGCCCACCTCGCCCTCGGCCTCCGCCTTGAGCGGCTTGCCCTGGTCGAGCGTGAGGATGCGGGCCAGCTCGTCGCTGCGGCGCTCGCAGGCGTCCGCCACGCGGTGCAGCAGCGCCGCGCGCTCGAAGCCGGTGCGCGCGGCCCAGGAG